>NZ_BAAGPS010000009.1:295133-401573 GCF_054783935.1 Streptomyces pseudoechinosporeus | reverse complement strand
CTCCATTCGTCAGGCCGCCGCTGCGGCCGAGGCAGGCGGGTCCTCAGCTCCTGCGAGGAGTTCGATGAGGGCCACCCGGGCCCGTGCCACCCGCGAGCGGATCGTCCCGACGGGGCAGCCGCTGAACTCGGCGGCCTCTTCGTAGGGCAGTCCCGCCAACTGGGTGAGGACGAACGCCTGGCGGCGCTCTGAGGGCAGGGCGTTCAGCAGGTCGAGCAACGCCACACCTTCCTCGAAGCCGGGCAGGCCTCTCGGCTGAGCCCTCTCGGCCCGTATCGTCCAGTCGTCCGCGTCGGCCAACCGCGGCCGCGTGGCGGCGTACCGCCAACTGTCGATCACCGTACGACGCGCGATGGACAGCAGCCACGTACGCGCCGACGAGCGCCCTTCGAACCGGTGCAGGCTGCCGAGCGCCCGCAGAAACGTGTCCTGCGCCAGGTCGTCGGCGAGCTGGCGATCGGAGGAGAGGTGGGTGATGTAGCGGACGACGTCGGGATGCAGGGCCCGTACGAACCGGTCGACGGCGTCAGGGTCACCACCGCGGGCGGCCAGCGCCCAGGCGGTGGCCGCCTCGTCGCGCGATGCCGCACCGGACTCGTCCGTCGTCTCGTACCCCGCCTCACGCGTTTCGCGCGAGGCGGTCAGGACAGGAGTGATCACCTGTATGTCCTTCTCGGGTTGTCCGGGACCCGGCAAGGCGGCATGCGCGACCGCGCACTCGCGAGCGACGCGCTTGGCGCGCAGGGGTGCGCGGTGCGCTGCTGCGGAAACGTCCCGGAACGGGAGGGAAGTGGGATGGGGCCGTACGACGTGAACGACCCGTGCCCGAAAGCCCTGCCCTCCGGCCCTGGCGTCGACGACGCGGCGCTCGTGGGGACGAGGGAATGGCCTCGGGGAACCGGCTGTCTCAGGCGACAGCGGTTCCGGCCGGAGGCCCCCGAGAAATGATCGTGTGAGCGAGAGTCAGCCTTGGTACCCGTGCCGAACGCTCGCGCGTCGGCCGCGGGCGCGGCCGGTGGGGCGGCGTGGCGGGCAGGGCGATCGGCAGCCGCAGCGGAGCGGCCAGCCATCCCTCGACCGCTCGCAGGACACGGAACGCGGCCCGCTCGCCGTGGGCCAGCCACAGGCCGCTCAGCAGGGCGGCCAGGGTGTGGGCGGCGAGCATCCCGAGTGACGACGTGCCACTCATGTCGTGAGCCATGTGACCGAGGTGCCCCGCATGCGCCGAGTGGCCCATGCCCATGGAGCCCATGTCGATCGCGTCCATGGAGGTGGAGCCCATGGGCATGCCGCTCGGGTCACCACGCATGTGGTGCACCGCGGAATCCGTGCTGGCCCCCGACGCCGCCGACTGGGCCGACGAGAAGGTCCAGTGGAGCGCGCCCTGGGCGAGGGCTACAGCGGACACCACCAGCGTGAGCCCGCGTTCACGGCCCGCCAGACACCAGCCGACACCGCTCGTGGCGACGAACCCGGCGGTCATCGTCCACCAGGGCACGGTGGAGCCCGACATCAGTACGTGGCCGAGGGCCGCGAGCAGCACGCAGACGGCCGCGAACACCGCGGCCCGTGTCGTGCGCGCACACCACCCAGCAGTCATGTCGGCCTCATCCTTGCATCCGAGCCCCGCTCGTCACAGGTGGGTACGCACAACACCCGGGCCTGCCACTCACCCCGGAATGAGTGATACAGGACACGCCAACGTGCCGGAACTCAACGGAGGACCCGCCCGACTTCTGGGGGTGGGGAAGTCACGTTCCGTCCTGGCCCCGGCGAACCACGACCACGGGGTGGTTCACGGCCCCGCTGCGCTCGAAGTGCAGCGTGAACGAGACGAGATCACCGGGCCGCCAGTCCGGATCGGCCGCCACTGTCACATCAAGGTCGTACGGGGACATGGTGAGGCTGTCACCGGCCGGGACTGCGACCGAGGCCACCGTCTGCGCGGAGGTCGGGCGGGTGCTGCTCGCACGGGGGCGGCAACTGGTCGACACCCATCTCCTCATGTTCACTGGGGAGTTGAGGGCTGCCGGGGCGGTACGGGCCAACACATCGGCAACCGAACCGTGGGCTGAAAGGCCGGGGCCCGGGGATTTGTGTTCGCCCGGCCCCTCAGCCCACGGGCGCAGCGGAGCCGTCGCCGTCGTGGCTCACGATGCCGGCCGACCGGGCTGCTTCGGCGCCCGCACACCCGGCACCGGCGTCTGCCCGGCGGCCTTCCGCTCCGCATCCAGGGCACGTCCGGCTGCCCGCAGCGTGCCGAGGACCGCGGTCATCTCGCGTACGGACTGCTCGGGAATCACCGACCCGATACGCAGCTCCAGCTCCTCCTCGAAGACCTTCAGCGCCCCGTTCACCAGCTTGCGCCCCTCAGACGTCAGCTCGACGACCGAGGAACGGCGGTCGTTCGGGTTGGCCCGCCGCGCGCACCAGCCCGCCGCCTCCAGACGGTCGACCACCTTGCTCGTGCCGCCCACCGTGATCGAGAACTCCTCCGCGATGTCCTGGATCCGCCGCCCGGGCCGCCGCAGCAGCAGATGCAGCACCTCGAACGAGGTCAGCGGCAGGTCGTACTCCGCCCGCAACCGCCCCTCGATGCCATTCCACAGCTCGATCTCCAGCGAGACCAGCTCCCGGTACAGCAGCTTCAGGTCAGCGTCAGCCATCACTCATCTTCCGTAGAATTATCTTCCATAGGCTGTTAATTGTATGCCGTTGCGGCCCTCCATCAGGCGCACCCGACAGAGGCGGACTGCCTGTCCTGCCCGGACCGCACCCGGTGCACGTCCTCCGCGACCCGGCCCCTCTCTGTAGCGGTGCTGCCCTGGCCGCCGCATGAGACCCAGACGCGCAAGCGGCTCGACCAGCAGACCGAGCAATGGCAGTGCAATTACGCGATACGCGCCGGCATCGAGGCCACCCTCTCGCAGAACGTCCGGACCCACGGGCTACGACGTTCCCGCCACCGCGGCCTGGTCGACCCCCAGGCGGCCAGGAAATCGGGGCAATCCATTCCTTGTGTCACACCAAAAGAATCATATACATTACATGGAAACAACTTCCGAGGATTGATTCTGTGAGTGCGGGTCGTTGGTGAACCCGAAGATGCCGTTGGAGGGAGAACCGATGATGCACAGCAGCGCGGGCGATGCAGTATCCGCGCCGACCGGGGCCGCAGGCGAGGGTGCGGGGGATCCGCCCCTGACAATCCAGGTGCGCGGGGCGAAGGTCCACAACCTCAAAGACATCGACGTGACGGTGCCGCTCCGCCAACTCGTCGCGGTGGCAGGCGTGTCCGGCTCCGGCAAGTCCTCGCTGGCGATGGGGGTCCTGTACGCGGAGGGATCACGCCGGTACCTGGAGGCGCTGTCCACGTACACCCGCCGGCGCATGGCGCAGGCACCTCGCGCGGCGGTGGACAGTGTCGAGCATGTGCCCGCGGCGCTCGCGCTGCGGCAGCGACCCGGTGTCCCCGGGGTGCGCAGCACCTTCGGTACGTCGACCGAGCTACTGAACGTCCTGCGCCTGTTGTTCTCCCGCCTGGGAGCACACCTGTGCCCCAACGGCCACCGGCAGGACCCGACGATCGACGTTGCCGCTGGGCTGGACCTGACCTGCCCTGTGTGCGAGGTGACGTTCTACCCGCCGGGCGCGGAGTCGCTGGCCTTCAACTCGGACGGCGCGTGCCCGCGGTGCACCGGCACCGGCATGGTCCGGGAAGTCGACGAAGCAGCTCTCGTCCCGGATCCGCAACGCACCATCGCCGAGAAGGCGGTGGCTCCGTGGTCGATGTTCGGGCTGACGGTGATGCCGCAGGTCGTCGCCGAGTTCGGGGTTCGCACCGATGTGCCGTACGCGGAACTGACCGCCCACGAGCGGGACATCGTCATGCACGGCCCCGCCGAGAAGCGGCACATCAGCGTGCGGTCCAAGAACGGCAAGCTCTTCGAGCTGGACTTCACCTACCGCAACGCCCGTCAAGCGGTCGAGGATGCCTTGAACAACGCCACGACCGAGCGTGGTCTGAACCGGGTGAACAAGTTCATCAGCGCCCAGACCTGCCCTGCCTGCGGTGGCACTCGGCTCAGCGAGCAGGCGCGCGCCACCCTTGTCGACGGCATCAACCTTGCCGAGGCCGCCGCGAAGACTCTTGACGACCTCGTCGTGTGGGCCCCTGCCCTCACCGACACCCTGCCACCGGAGATGCGCCCGATGGCGCGGAACATCGTCGCCACTCTGCTGGAGGCCGCCCGCCGCCTGGTCGAACTCGGCCTGGGCTACCTCGCCTTGGATCGGGCCAGCTCAACCCTGTCGACCGGTGAACGGCAGCGTGTCCAGCTGGCCCGCGCGGTGCGGAACCAGACCACTGGAGTGCTCTACGTCCTGGACGAGCCCTCCATCGGCCTGCATCCCTCGAACGTGGACGGTCTCCTCGGTGTAATGCGCGACCTGCTGCGCGACGGCAACTCCGTCGTGCTCGTCGACCATGACGTCCAGGTCCTGCGCGAAGCCGACTGGCTCATCGAGATCGGCCCCGGCTCCGGTACCGAAGGCGGCACCGTCCTGGCCGCCGGCGACGTCACCGCCCTCGGCAAGGACCCCGACTCCCTGATCGGCGGATTCCTCGTCGGCCGCGAGCCCGCCCTCGTACGCGACCGAGCCGACCGCGACGCGATGTTCGACCAGGGCCGCATCCACTTGGACACCCGCCCCCTGCACACGGTGCACGCCCTGGCCGTCGACGTCCCCCAGGGGCGTCTGACCGCGGTGACCGGCGTGTCCGGATCGGGCAAGACCACGCTGATCCTCGACAGCCTCGTCCCCGCCCTCCGGGCGCAAGCCGCCGGCCGCCCGCTGCCCGGTCATGTCTCGAAGGTGGACGCGCAGGGGATCACCCGGGTGAACATGGTCGACGCCACCCCCATCGGCGTCAACGTCCGGTCCACCGTCGCCACCTACAGCGGCGTCCTCGACGACCTGCGTCGTGCCTACGCCGCCACCGGCACGGCCAGGCAACAGAGCCTGACCGCCGCGGACTTCTCGTACAACACGGGCTCCCTGCGCTGTCCCCGCTGCGAAGGCACCGGCCAGATCTCCCTGGACGTGCAGTTCCTCCCCGACGTCGATATCGCCTGCCCGGCCTGCGACGGCGCCCGCTACGCTCCCCGAGCCGCCGACATCCTCCGTCCGACCCCCAGCAACCCCGACGGCGGGATCAGCCTGCCCGACCTGCTCGCTCTCACCGTGCGGCAGGCCATCGAGCAGGTCGGAGACATCCGGCGGGTGCGCACCCGGCTCCAGTCCCTCATCGACCTCGGCCTCGGCTACCTCACCCTCGGCGAGGACACCCCGGCCCTGTCCGGTGGCGAGGCGCAGCGGCTGAAGCTCGCCACCGAGCTCACCCGCAACCAGTCCGACGCCCTCTTCATCCTCGACGAACCCAGCGTCGGACTCCACCCCCTCGACATCCGTACCCTCCTGGACGTCCTCCAGCGTCTGGTCGACAACGGCGCCACCGTCATCGTCATCGAGCACGACCTCGACATGATCACCAACGCCGACCATGTCATCGACATGGGACCCGGAGGCGGTGCCGTCGGCGGCACCGTCGTTGCCACCGGGACCCCCGACGACATCACACAGCACCCGCACAGCATCACCGGCCGCTACCTCGGCAAACACCTCACCTGACGACGTGCGTCCGTGCATCGGTTCCATAGGGCGGTGTTCAGCGGGTGACGGTCACCCCCACGACTCCCCCTTCGGTCGATCGGCTTCTTCGACCGGTGCCGCGGCAGGGACGGGGACGCGCCGGGGCAGCAGCCCCTCGGCGCGCAGTCCGTCCCAGACCGCGGCCGGCATCGTTCGCCGCAGCTGATCCACTGTGTCGCGGACCTCCTCGGCGGAACGAGCTCCGGACAGTACGCTCGCGACCGCCGGATGGCCGAACGGGAAGCGCAGAGCGGCTGCGCGCAGCGGTACGCCGTGGCGTTCGGTGACCGCCTTCATGCGCAGGGCCCGGTCCAGCACATGTGGTGGGGCTGGCGCGTAGTCGTACGTGGTCCCGGGTTTCGGGTCGGTGAGCAGACCCGAGTTGAACACCCCGCCGACGATGACACTCCTGCCGCGGGCGGCGGCCTCCGGCAGTACCTCAGCAAGCCCCTCCTGCTCCAGCAGGGTGTAGCGGCCGGCGAGCAGCACCACGTCGATGTCGGTCTCGCGCAGGAAGCGGGCGGGGAGCGCGCACTGGTTCACTCCGATGCCGATCGCCTTGACGACGCCTTCCCCGCGCAGCCGTTCCAGCGCTGGGTATGCCTCGGTGAGAGCCTGCTCGGCGTGGTGGTCCGGGTCGTGCAGCAAGGCGATGTCCACACGGTCCAGGCCAAGGCGGTCCAGGCTCCCTTCCAGGGAGCGCAGGACTCCGTCGCAGCTGAAGTCCCAGACTCGCCGGTGAGTGTCGGGCACGGCGAAGCCGTGGGCGAGATCGTCGCCGCGGCCGCCTTCAGGGTTGGGTTCGAGCAGCCGCCCGACCTTGGTGGACACGGTGTACGCGTCGCGGTCGCGTCCGCGCAGCGCGGCGCCCAGGCGTCGCTCGGACAGCCCGAGTCCATAGTGCGGGGCGGTGTCGAAGGTGCGTACGCCCGCGTCCCAGGCCGCGTCCACCGCGGCGAACGCGGCCTCGTCGGTGACCGGGCGGAAGAGGTTGCCGATGCCCGCGGCCCCGAACGACAGCTCGGTGACCCTGACACCGGTGCCGACCGGCGTCGTCGCTCTCATGCGCCGACCGCCGGGCGCAGCCGGAGCCCCTGCATGCCACCGTCGACGGCGAGGGCGATGCCGGTGACGGAGGCCGCGGCGGGGCTCGCCAGGTAGATCACGGCCGCCGCCACCTCGTCCGCGGTGACCAGCCGTCCCAGGAGCTGGCGTGCGTCGAGGGCGGCGCGTTCCGTCTCTGGGTCGCCTGCGGCGTCCAGGAGCCGGGTCACCCAGGGTGTGTCGGCGGTGCCGGGGTTGACGCAGTTGACACGGATGCCCTCACGGACATGGTCCGCGGCCATCGCCAGGGTCAGCGACAGCACCGCACCCTTGCTGGCGGAGTACAGGGCGCGCTGGGGGAGGCCCGCGGTGGCCGCGATGGAGCATGTGTTGACGACCGCCGCGTGCGACGAGCGCCGTAGATACGGCAGGGCGGCCCGGGTGGTGCGCACCGTCCCTAGGACGTTGACGTCGAGGACGCGGTGCCACTCCTCGTCCGGGTTGTCCTCGACGGTACCGACGGCGCCGATGCCCGCGTTGTTGACCAGGATGTCCAGGCCACCGAGCTGCCCGGCAGCGGTCTCCACGGCGACGCGTACCGAGGCGTCGTCGCCGAGGTCGGCCTCGAAGTCGTCGCCGTGGTACTCGAAGTAGCCGAACAGCGTGTCCTCGCGCAGGAAGATGCTGTAGTTGCGGATGTTCGCGGCCCGCAGCGCGCCCTCGACGCCCGGCCAGACCGCGGAATGCAGGCGCAGATACAGCTCACGGTGCTCGGGCCGCAGGCGGATCGTCTGGGCAACCCGTTTCATCGGGTCCTTCCGGTGAGTGTGGGCGGCGTTGCCGGACAGCCCGCCATGGGCCTGCCTGGTGACGCACTGGCGTGGCCGTCCGCACGGCGTGGGGCTTGGCACGACGCCGACGTCAGGGAACGCCGGTTGAATACGGCGGCGGCGCCAAGGGTGCGGCTGCCGCCTCACTCCTTTGTCGCGCCGGCGAGCATGCCGGACACGAGAGCGCGTTGGGAGAAGAGGAACACGATCAGAACAGGGACGATGGTCACCAGGGTGGCCAGGGCCAGTTCGGGCCGCATGATCTGGTTTCCCGCGCCGCTGGAGGTGTTGAACAGCGGCGAGGCGGCGAGCAGGTTGTTCAGCCCCACCTGCGCCGGATATTGGGAGCTGTCGGGCAGCATCACGAACGGCAGGAAGAAGTTGTTCCAGTTGCCGACGAAGTTGAAGAAGCCGACCAGGGCGATCACGGGCTTGGCCAGCGGCATCGCGATGAGACGGAAGACCTGCCACTCCGAGCAGCCGTCGATGCGCGCTGCGGCCAGCAGGTCGGAGGGGACGTTGGAGGAGAAGTAGATGTAGGTGAGGTAGACCCCGAACGGGAAGAAGGAGAAGGGCAGGATGACCGACCAGATCGTGCCGTCCAGGTGCACGGCGTTCATCCCCAGGTACAGGGGCAGCACCATCGCGGCCGTCGGCATGAGCATCACGAGCATGGTGATGGTCAGCAGCATCCGTCGCCCGATGAACTGGGTGAGAGCCAGCGCGTACCCGGCGGGGATCGACGTCACCAGGGTCACGGCCAGCGCGCCGAACGTGTAGAGCGCCGAGTTCAGCAGCCAGGTGAGGATGGTGCCGTCCTGGAACGCGTAGAGGTGGTGCCAGGTGTCGGCGACCGCGCCGAGAGAGCCGAAGGAGAACGGGTTGTCCCGCACGATCTGGCTGTCGGTCTTGGTCGGGGCCAGCAGGAGCCACACCACCGGCACGCAGAAGAACAGCGCGGACAGGCCCATGACGATGAGCCAGGCCAGCCGGGCGGCCAGTGAGCTTGGGCGGCGCTTCCAGCGCATGGGCTTCCTCGGGCTGGTGCGGGCGCCGGCGGTACGGGGCGGCGGGGTTCGGCGGGCTGTGGTCGTGGGAGCGGTGGTCATCCTTCGTCCCTGTCGAACAGGCCGGTACGGAAGACGACGAGCGCCGCGCAGGCGAGGCCCAGGATGAGGAGGTCGACGGAGAGCGCCGCCGCGCCGTTGAAGTCGCCTGCCTGGAAGGCGTACTGGTAGGAGAGCTGGTTCGGTGACCAGCTGTCGGGGATCATGCCCCAGCTGGCGAGGGAGACCAGTTGCGGCTCGACGAAGAGCTGGGTGCCGGCCGCGAAGGCCAGGATCAGCATGTACGCGATCCACTTGGTGATCATCGGGATCTGGATGCGCAGGGCGATCTGGAACGTGCTGGCGCCGTCGATGCGGGCAGCCTCCAGGATCTCGTCCGGGATGCTGTTGAGCGCGCCGTACATGACCACGATCCAGCCGCCGGCCCCGGTCCAGAAGGCGATGACGGTGAAGAGCACCGGCAGGTGACCGGGGGCGTTGACCTCGGCGAGGGTGTTCCAGCCGAAGCCCTTCAGCAGCCAGCCGACGGGGCTGGCCGCCGGGTCGAGGAGGATCAGGAAGAGCAGTACGCTCGCCACCCCGGCGAGGGCACCCGGTAGGTAGAACAGGAACCGCAGGCTGGTGGAGGCCCTGCGCATGCGGCCGTGCAGCATCAGGGAGAGCAGCACCACCAGGATCATCAGGCTGGCCAGCCAGACCACCAGGTACAGGCCGATGTGGAGGAAGGCCGGTCCGAAGCGGTAGTCGGCGAACGTCCGGGTGAAGTTGCCGAGTCCGACGAGCTGGTTGCGGGAGTTGGACAGCGCCAGCCACACCGCGTAACAGGTGGGCAGGACGCCGAAGGCGAACAGCAGGAGGACGTAGCCGGAGACGAAGACGTAGCCGGCGCCTCCGGCGGGGTTGCGGGCGGAGCGGCCGCGTCGGCGGCCGCTCCGCTCCGTCGCGAGGTGGGTGGTCATGGGTCCGCTTCGCTAGTTGACGGTGTAGCCGAGGGACTTGGCCTTGTTGGTGATGGCCGTCTGCCAGGTGCCCAGAGTGTCGGTGAGGGTCTTGCCGGAGTTCAGGGCGGGGACCACGGTGGAGGAGTAGATCGCTTCCTGGCTGTACTGGGTGGCGGACCAGCCGGGCCAGATCAGTTCCGCGGCTTCCTCGAAGACGGGGCTGATGTCCTTGGCGAAGTAGCCGGTCTTCTTCTGGTTGGCGAGCCAGGTGGTCGCGGCCTTCTTGTACGCGGGGTAGGTGCCCGCGGTGCCCTGGTAGTCGTCCGAGGTCGTCATCCAGGTGACCAGGTCGGCGGCCGCCTTGAGGTTCTTGCTGTGGGAGGAGACGAACCACAGACCACCGCCGACATTGCCGGTGTAGTTCTTGGCGTCGCCCTCGAACTTCAGCGGGGAGGCGGCGGCGATCTGCCCCTTGGGGATCTTGAAGGTGGAGTTGAAGAGCACCTGGCCGTACCAGGAAGGGCCGGGGAGCATCAGGACCTTGCTCGCCTGGTTCTTGATGAAGCCGGCGCTGAAGACGGTGTCCTTGGAGACCGAGCCCTTGGCGATCAGGGTGTCGAGCAGCTTGGCCATCCGGGTGCACTTGGCGTCCTGCAGATCCACCTTCACCTTCTTGGCGCCGGTAGTGGTGCTGGCCGTGCATTGGCTCGCCCAGAAGTACACCTCAGGAGTCCAGGCGTCTCCGGCGGTGCCGACCAGGTAGCCGGGGTGCTCCTTGGCGACCTTCTCGCCGAGTGCCTGGTACTCCTCCCAAGTGGTCGGGACCTTGTACCCGAACTTGTCCATGAGGGACTTGTTGTACCAGAGCACGTTCTGGGCCAGGTCGTTGCGGAGGCAGTAGGTGTTGCCGTTGAAGGTGCAGGGATTCAGCGCGCCGTCCGCGAAGCCGTCGAGGGTGGTCTTCGGGATGATGTCCCGGTTGACGGGGGCGGCGTAGGGCGTCTTGCCCTGGGAGGCCCAGGTGCCGTCGTTGACGTTGGCGCTGAAGGCGACGTCGGGCCAGCCGCTGCCGGTCCGGTCGAACAGCTGCACCTTGGTCTGCAGGTCATTGGCCCCGTTGGCGTCGCCGCTGTATGTGACGATCTTCATCTTCACGTCCGGGTGCGCCTTCTGGAAGGCCTTCACGCCAGGTACACGGGTGGCGTCCGCCCAGACCGTGATCTCACTGCCCTGCTGCTGAGCCACGGGCTTGAAGGCCGCCGGGGAGGAAGTCGCCGTGGGTGTGGGGTCCGCGCTGCCGCAGGCAGCGAACGCGAGCAGGGAGACGGCGCCCAGGAAGGCGACGGCCGTGTGCCTGAGTCGGCGGCGGGAGGAAACCGGAACGTCGTCGTTCATGACTGACCTCAGATCTTGGGAAAGGGCGCACAGCGGTGAGAGGTGCCGCGTTCGGGGTGTTCGAGACGGGCCGTCGGTCCTGGGGCTCCGGTCATCAGGCCCGGGGCGGGGTGACGGTCTTCTTGTCGACAAATGCCTGAAGGGCGGGAGGGTAGTCCAGGCCCGCCGGAAGGGCGACGCCCGGACCGGTGGGGGCATGAACGAGGCCATGGGCGTCGATGCCGCTCTCGCGGCTGATGGGATTGCCCATGACCAGCGACTCGTAGTAGGTGGTGTTCGAGATGGCCATGCACAGGTGCCGGTTGGGGATCTCCGGCCCGTGCACCTCGGCACGCAGCCGGTAGGCGTCGGCGAGGTGGGCGGTGCGCATCGCGCCGGTGAAGCCGCCGCGCAGTTGGGTGGAGGCGCGGACTCCGAAGGTGGCGGCGCCGGCCTGGATGAAATCGGCCGAGTTCATGTGCGCCCCGTCGGAGGTCTCGGCCACGAGGAGGGGAACGGCCACCGCGTCTGCGAGGCGCTTGTACGCGGTGACACTGAACTCCCTCATCGGCTCCTCGTACCAGAGGTAGCCGACGTCCGAGAGAGCGTGCCCGAGATAGATCGCGTCGGGGAGGTCGAAGCCCGCCGACCCGTCGAACATCAGCGGGATGTCATCCCCCACATGTTCACGCAAAGCCACCGACAGGCGGGCGTCGCGGCGGGCGTCACCCCAGGCGTGGAGCTTGATGGCCGGGTAGCCGAGCTCCAGGGCCTGGTCGGCGATGTCCAGGTACTCCTCGACCGAGGAGTAGGTGACAGTGGAGGCGTAGGCGGGTATCGAGGTGCGGTAACCGCCGAGCATCTGCCAGGTGGGCCGGTCGGCGAGTCGTCCGGCCAGGTCCCAAAGCGCGGTGTCGACCAGACCCAGCAGATAGAGCGGTAGCTCCTCCGTGCGGTCCAGCTCCCACATGCGGTGCCAGAGCCATTCCCGCTGCAGGGGATCGTGCCCCACCAACTCCTTGCGCAGTACGCGGTCCAGCAAGTCCGCCAGGATGACACCGCTGCCTCGCCGGGGGGACATCGCCACCCCCTCGACCCCTTCGTCCGTGCAGATGCGCAGCACCGCGGCCTCGCCCTCGGACGGGCTGCCCAGGAGTCCGTCCCGCCAGACGAAGGGCGGACTGACTCCCGGCACCCGGACCCGATGGCACTCGACTTCGGTAATGCGCACGGCTTGCACCCCTTGGGCGGGAAAGTACTGCTGAGAAATTTTCGTGTAACGTAAGTCGTCATACGAATGCTGTCAAGGAGTTTCCGCGCAGTAGACTCGCCGTCATCCGCATCAGCAAGGGGGACATGCATGGCCAAGGAGAGCACCGGCAGAACAGGAGAGCCTCCTGTTCTCAAGCCCTGGCCCAAGCGTCCGGCTCGACTGGCGCAGGCCGTCATGGAGAGCCTGACCGACACGATCGTGTCGGGCGCCATTCCCCCAGGATCGACCCTGCCGGTGGAACCCGAGCTCTCCGAGACGTTCGGCGTCAGCCGGATCACCATCCGCGAGGCGGTCAAGTCCCTGGAGGCCAAGGGGCTGGTCCAGGCCCGGCAGGGCTACGGCACCACCGTCACTCCACCCGAGGAATGGAACCTCCTCGACCCCGTCGTGCTCGCCGCGACCGTCCAGCATGACGACCAGCTCGTCGTCCTCGACCAGTTGGTCGACATCCGGTCGACGCTGGAGGCCCAGATGACAGCCCAGGCCGCGGAGCTGGCCACCGACGACGACCTGCGAGCCATCGAGCAGCTACTCGTCCGGCTCGACGAGGAGACCGTCGTCCCGGCACGCTTCATCGAGACCGATGTGGCCTTCCACGACCGGATCATGCAGGCATCCCACAACAGGCTCGGGCGTTCCATCATCCGGATCCTCCACGCCCAGGCGCGCACGACGTTCCTGTACAACGGCACACCGGACGCGACCGCATGCGAGCAGGCCAACGAGGAGCACCGCGCGGTCGCCGAGCGGCTGCTGGCCCGGGACTCCGACGGGGCCGCGCAAGCCATGGCGGCACACATCCAAACCGCGTGGAGCCGCCGCCGCCTGCCAAACGTAAGCTCCCCCGCCTCCTGAGAGCACCCGCACCGACCTCGCCCCCGAGCCGACAGGCCGGGGGCGTTCGCATGCCCGGGCCAACTCCGGCCGAGTCGGCATGCGCGATCTATTGACGAAATTCATATGACGTCTAATGTTACATCGCCATTTCCCTTCCCCTCCCGTCGCTGGGTTCTCCCCTGCCCGCCATGGGCACCGCAGGCCCCTCTGAACCACCCGGAAGGTGTCACGTGCGAACACTCCGCATCCGTCCCGCGGTTCCCAACCGTCTCAGATCATGGCTGGCCACAGCCGCCGTCCTCACCGCCTCGACCGCCACGGTCCTCGTCCAGGCCGGCCCCGCCTTCGCGGCCGGCACGACGCTCCACGCCTCACCGAGCGGCTCCGGCACCGCCTGCTCCGTGAGCCGGCCGTGCTCCGTCACCCAGGCCAAGACCAAGGTGCGGGCGATCAACAACTCCATGACAGGCAACATCACCGTCGAGCTCGCCGACGGCACCTACCGGCTCTCCTCGCCACTCGCCTTCACCTCGGCGGACTCCGGCACAGGCGGCTACACGGTGACCTGGAAGGCCGCACTGGGCGCCCACCCCGTCATCACCGGAGCGCAGAAGGCCACCGGCTGGACCGTGCAGGACTCGGCCAAGAACATCTGGAAGAGCAACGTCGGCACCGGCTTCGACACGCGCCATCTGTCCGTCGACGGCGTCATGGCCACCAGGGCCCGCGCCGAGGTCACCCGCTCGGACCTGACCGCGACCACCAGCGGCTACACGTTCACCAACAGCTCGCTGAGCTACCTCAACAGCCTCGCGCAGCCCGGCCGGACCGAGATCCACGGCATCGGATCCTTCACCGACCGCTATGCCCCGGTGACCGGCATCAGCAGCGGCACCATCACCATGGCCCAGCCCTCGTGGAACAACAACACGTTCGGCTACGACACCCTGACGAGCCCCTTCCGGGCCGGCCCTCTCTACATCGAGAACGCCTACGAGTTCCTCGACACGGCCGGCGAGTGGTACCTCGACACTGCTACCGGCACCCTGTACTACAAGCCGCTCACCGGGCAGGACATGAGTGAGGCCGACGTCGAGGTGCCGAAGCTGGAGTCGCTCATCAGCGTCGGAGGGACGTACTCCTCCCCCGCCACCCACATCGCCTTCTCAGGGCTGCAGTTCTCGGGCACCAGTTGGCTGGACCCCACCGCCCACGGCTACGCCAGCCAGCAGACCGGCGCGTACCTCTCCGGTACCTGGGACCGCCCGTCGGACGCGCTGACCTCGTGCCAGAGCGGCTGCCCGCTCTTCGAGGCGACACGCCCTCACTGGGAGCAGATGCCCTCCGCCGTCCAGGTCTCGGCCGCCGACCACATCGCGTTCACCGGTAACCGGTTCACCCAGCTCGGACAGAGCGGCCTCGGCATCGGCAACGACGCCAACGCCCACACCACCGGCGTGGGACTCGGCGCCCGCACCATCACCGCGACCGGCAACGTCTTCACCCAGGACGCGGGCGGCGGCATCGTCGTCGGCGGCGTTCGGGCGGACGCGCACCACCCCAGTGACAGGCGGATGACCAACCGGAACATCACGCTGAGCAACAACCTCATCCATGACGTGGCACTGGAATACCGTGACATGTCGGCCATCCTCGTCACCTACGTGAGCGGCGCGACCGTCTCGCACAACGAGGTGTACAACCTGCCCTACTCCGGCCTCACCATCGGCTACGGCTGGGGCACCAACGACATCGGCGGCAGCCAGGACTACGTCAACCGCGGCCTGTACAACTACCAGCCCACCTACACGACGGCGACCACCGCCGCGAACAACCACATCACCGACAACTACATCCACGACCTCATGCAGCAGATGACCGACGGCGGCTGCATGTACACCCTGTCGGCGTCACCGGGCAGCACCTTCGAACGCAACTACTGCCACAGCAACAACGGTTGGTTCGGCTTCTACCACGACGAGGGCTCCCGGAACTTCACGGACACCAACAACGTCTTCCGGAACACCGGCGAATGGGGCCACGAGAACAGCAGTGCGACCAACAACACCGGCGCCCTGACCCTGACCGACAACTGGACGAGCAACAGTTCCGCGAACATCACCAACACCAACGGCCGCGGTGACGTAGTCAGCGGCACCGTCGTCGTCAGAGACGGCAACTGGCCGTCAGCGGCCAAGACGGTCATGAACAACGCCGGTATCCAGCCCCGGTACCGTCCGCTGACCACCGACCCCGTCAGCTCCCCCTACAGCGCCTACTCCTCCACCCCCGCCAACACCGGCCAGAGCGGCGGCCACTTCACGATCACCGACGCGGGCGAGGACATCTGGGGTGCCGGCGGACAGCACGAAGACGAGTACGGCACCGTCTTCCGAAACGGGGCAGCTGTCGACGGCACGTCGGTGACCGCCCGGGTCGACAGCCTGGACAAGACCAGCGGCTGGGCCAAGGCCGGCGTCGTCCTGCGCAACGACCTCACGGACGACGGCTCCTCCGCCGGATACGCGGCTGTGGTGGTGACCCCGAACAACGGCGTCAGCTTCCAGCGGGACTCCAACGCCGACGGCTACCTCGACCAGCTCACGTCCACCGCTGCCACCGTCAAGGCACCGGTCTGGTTGCGGCTCACCCGCACTGCCACCCAGGTGTCCGCCTACTACTCCACCGACGGATCCACCTTCACTCAGGTCGGCTCGACGGTGACCCTGCTGTCCATGGCGACCACCCAGGATGCCGGTGTCATCCACACAGCCCACAGCACCACCGCCGGCAGCGCGACATTCAGCAACCTGCGAATCGTCACCTCTCCCTACAAGGCATACAGTTCGATTCCGGCCGCCGTCAGCCAAAGCGGCGGAGTGACCTCCCTGACCAGCGCGGGCATCGACATATGGCGCTCCGGCACGGCATACGACGACGAGTATTCCGCCGCCTACCAGACGGGGGCCGCTGGAACGTCCTCGACCGTCACCGTCCGCGTCGCCAGTCAGGACAAGACCAACAGCTGGGCCAAAGCCGGTTTGATGCTGCGAAACAGCATCGCCTCCGCCGGCTCGTCCACCGGGTACCTCGTCCTCGCCACCACCCCCGGCAACGGAATCGCCCTGTCGTCGGACTCCAACGGTGACGGCTACCTCGACACCAACACCATCAAGACCGGAAGCGCCACCGTCGCCCCGGTCTGGCTCCGCCTGGTCAGGAGCGGCACGTCGGTCACCGGCTCCTACTCCGCCGACGGCACCACCTGGACCACCGTCGGCACCGCGACACTGACCGGGCGAACAGCACCCTGGACGCGGGCATGTTCTCCACGGCCCACGCCGGAAGTATCGGCACCGCGAGCTTCAGCCAGTTCTCCGTCAGCTGACGAAGCGGTTCGGGTCACGAGCTCCGAAACGAGCTCCGCGTGCCGGTGCGACCTCCGCACCGGCACGCGGAGCCCCGTCATGTCCGGGCCGACCTGCGTGCGGCATGGCAACGCGCACGCGGCATCGACGGTGCCGCACCCACCCCTGCAACGCGCGGAGTGTTCACGGCCGCGCCGACGAGCCGGTCGGCCGCCCCGGGTACGGGCGGCGGGCCCGCAGCGCGTCGGTGCGAGCAAGAACCTCAGCAGAGGATGAATCCTGGATTCGGACACGCGTTCCGCGGGCGCGGGGTGCTCAGGTGCCCCGCGTCGTGTCTTCGCGGTCCGGGATCACGCCCGGACCGAGACGGGTGGATATCAGGCCGCCGCGAGGTCGAGCCGCCGAAGTGTGATGCCGGGGGCCGCGGTCAGGGCCTGCCGGTCTCGGCTGCCTCCTCTGGCACCGAAGCGGCGCTTCTAGACTGCGGCTCGGCGCGCCTGGTCAACGGGCGGTCACCGTTGAGTGGCGTCGGCGGCCGGATTCCTTTCCTGCACACCGCCACCGCCCGCCGACAAGCGGCCGTACACCTGACACCCGGGCCCGCGGATACACGCGCCGCTCGGCGGAGGTGAGCACTCGCCGACCACGTCACGTGGTCTGCCCGGGCCTGTTTGGTCCGGCGAGGGATCAGTGGCGGCTGTCGTAGGCCTCGCGGGCGTCGAGGACCTCGCGGATGTGTTCCTCGGCCCAATGTCCCAGCGCCCGCAGAGGTGTGTGCAGCGTGTGTCCCAGTGCGGTCAGCTCGTACTCCACCCGGGGTGGTATCTCCGGGTAGGCGTGCCGCGTCACCAGTCCGTCGCGTTCCAGGTTCCTCAAGGTGTCGGTGAGGACCTTGGGGCTGATCCCGCCGACCGCGGTACGCAGGTCGCCGAAGCGCATCCTGCCGGTACCGAGCGCGATGACCACCATGGCCGTCCACTTGTTGGCGATGCGATCCAGCGACGTGCGGGAAGGGCAGTCCGCCGTAAATATGCTGAACTCCGACTTCTCTGACATATTTCACTTCGCTTCAGGGGGTCGGCTGGTGCGGTCCTCACCACATCCCCGCATATCCACCGGGCAGCCGACAGCGTCCCGGCGCCCCTGGTGAATGCCGGGATCGCCGACATCCCCATACGTGGCCCACGCCGGGTGATGCCGGTAGCCGACGGCCCGTCGCGGCTCAGGATGCGGCCCCGGCGGCCGGTGCAGAGGACCGCCGGGGCCTGATGGCGCCCGGGCGACGGGGGAAAATCACCGGGCGACAGTCCGGGAGGAAGAATCCGGTCAGGATTCTGTCGTGCGTTGCGTGCCACCGAGATGCCGCGATCGGCTCGGGCCGGACCCCGAACCCGGCTCGGCGGCTGGGCCGCCGGTGACGAACACAGCGGGCCGGACTTCAGGAGTTGTCGGCGGGCGGCCACGCTTCAACGCGACCACCCGCCAACGCCCCAGGGCCCGGGCCGTTCTCTACTTCCCCCAGAAGGCGTCCTCGGCCGCCTGGTCGCCGGAGAACAGCCACATCTCGACGACCTTGCCGTCCTTGAGGCGCAGGACATCCACGCCGTCCATGCTCATGGAGGCGTCCTCGCGCCGCCCGGCGAAGTGGATCGAGGCGGCCACCATGTCGCCGTTGCCCATCAGGGCGCGGACCGCGTCGATGGCGAAGCTGCCCTGGCTGGCCTCCATCATCCCGCCGAGCATCGCGAAGACCGCATCACGCCCCTGGTGCTCACCGGAGAACTGGTTGCCGCCCGGCTGGTGCCAGACGACCTCCTCCGCCAGAAGCTCCCCCACCCGGGCCAGATCACCCTTCTGGATCGACTCGAAGTACTCACGGGCGATGTCGACGTTCGTGCTGCTCATGACCATCTACTCCTTACGCCCCGGATATCGGGACAGAACGATGCTGCTGTACTTGCAAGTTGGATTCGTAACCCGGCCGGCACTGCCCGGGACCGGTCACATGCCGCACTCGGCATGTTCCGGGCCTCACCGGAAGCGGTCGGCATTCGGCGCCGACCGCTTTACCGCAGGGCGGTAGAGACGGCCTTCTATGGAGGCGACCCACCCTCAGGCGGTGCCCCAGAAGGCGTCCTCACCGCCCTGGCCCGCGGAGAAGAGCCAGACCTCGGCGATCCGGTCGCCCTCGACCCTCAGGAGGTCGACGCCGTTCATCCCCATCACCTCGCCGCTACGCCTGGCGGAGAAGTGGACCGGTGTGGCGACCAGTGCACCGTTGACCATGGGGTTGCCGGTCGTCCTGAGTTCGAACGTCCCCTCGGTGACCGCCATCATGCCGCCGAACATCTCGCCGATCGCGGCCGCACCGCGGTGACTGCCGGAGAACTGGTTCCTGCCCGGCTGGTGCCACACGATGTCGTCGGTGAACATGTGCGTGACCGCGCCGAAATCCCTGGCCGACACCGCGGCGGCGTACTGGCGGGCGATGCTGAGTACGGCGCTGGACTCCATGGTCGCTCTCTCCCTCGGTGAGTTCGTTCCGACAGCACCCATGCTCACCGCCAGTAACCAGTCACCTCAACGTAACCAATGGCGAGACGTGTCGCACATCACACTTGTAGGTGCGCACCTGGTTGACGGGACCGGCGCGGAGTCGCCCTTGATCGCCAGGTGGGCGGTGAGCTCACGCTCTACCAGGAGCGTGACCGCAGCATGAGGTCTGACGGCCACCCCGCGCGGCGCATCCGCCGTCGTCGGCCCACGCAGCAGGCGACACACAAGACTGTCGGGCGGCCGCAGGAGGCAGGTCCCAGGTGCGGAGGCCATGCCCGCCCTTCCGCACACAGAGCGTCCGCGATCACAGCCTCCGCTTCATTCCACCGCCGCTTCCACACCTCAGTTGTCGGCGAGCGAGGGGCCGTCTTTCCTTGGTCCGGTTGATGCCGGTGTCCTGGGGTGCGTGCCCCTTACGCCCCCACAGGCCGATCAATTTGTGATGTGCACCACAAGTCCCCGACGGTTACGTTGAGGTGACTGGTTACCAGTGGAAAGTATCGGGGCGGCGAAACAGTCCCGGGGTGTAGATCCCACCGAAACCAGGGAGATCAGGATGAAGAACCGCGTTCGCACACGTACCGTTGTGGCCACCACTCTCGCACTCGCCGTCGTCGGCACCCTCACCGCCGGCATGAGCTACGCGACGGCGGACACACCCGTTGCCGCCACGGCCCACAAGCCGGTCACCCGTTCCACCGACGGATGGAAGGCCCAGCAGCAGGCTGCCAACGTCAAGATCGCCGGCGAGTATTTCCAGGCCATCCAGAAGGGCGACTTCGACAAGGTGGGCAGAATCCTGGACAAGAACGTCGTCTGGCATCAGCCGGGCTTCAACCAGTTCTCCGGGACGCACAAGGGGCGCGACGCCGTCTTCAAGATGCTCGGCGGGATGACCGAGGCCAGCCAGGGCACCTTCGCCATCGACAAGGTCAACGGCCTCATGCCCAACGGCGACAAGGTGGCAGCCCCCATCCACTTCTCGGGCAAGCGCGACGACAGGTCCATGAGCATGGACGGTGTGGATGTCCTGCGCTTCAAGCACGGCAAGGTCGTCGAGGTGTGGCTGTACTCCGGCGACCAGGCGGCCGAGGACGCCTTCTGGGGCCGGTGACCGGCGCCTCCTCGCGGAAGGACGGCCGTCGCCGCCCTTCCGCGAGGAGAACTCCGCAATGACAGTGGATCCCAGGGCCGGAACTCCTCGGATCGGGACGGAGTGCCGTCCCGCTCTTCGGCCGTTCCCTTGCCGCCTGACCCTGGAGTGGTCGCAGTCGCCTCTACCCCACTTGTTCACGGGCCATGGGCGGCGCCCACCTCGCCACCGCATGGACCATCTGGCATCGCGGTCGGCCGGGTGCCGTCGGTCTGTTCCGGTCCACGACGCCGATCAGGGACTGGGTCGTCTTTCTGCGATCCGTATGCTCTGCCGGCCCGCGTGTGCATCGAGGCTGCGAACCGGCTATGAGGCTGGGTGGTGGCAAGGGGCTGCGAAGGGGGGCACCGACGGGTCGGTGTGCCTCCCGTCCACCTTGCCGCTGTCACTCCTGGGCGCCGGAAGCCAATCGGCCGTCGGTGCCCCCGCGTTCAATCATTGCATAGTGCAAAATGAGATTGCTAGCCCCCCGGCCGACTTCCGCACGCTTCCCGCGACGGTGCGGGTGGTGAGACGTGTGCCACAGATCCTCGCTGAGGTCGGCTTGGGACATGAGGCCGTCTTCCTCAACTACGGCCATCCCGCCCCGATGGTCGTACGTCGGCACAGCGCCGTCGACTTCCCGCAGCCGACCTCCTACGCCCTTCCGCTGGGGCTGGGCGCGCACGGGAGCGAGGGCCCAAGCCCTATCAGGTGGAGTTCGCCTTCGGCGAGCAGCTCCTGCTGTACACCGCCGGCGTCACCGAGGCCCGGAATGAGGACCGCCATTTCCATCCGCTCGGCGAGCGCGCGCACCTGCTGAAGGACCCCGACGCGCACCGAGCCCTGGCAGCCCTGCGTTCGGACCTGGCCCCAGCATGCCGGCGGGCCGCCCCACGACGACGCCGCGATGCTCCTACTGCGTCACCACGGTCATGGGGAGGAAAATCTGTTCCCATCGAGTGAGTGAGCAGGCACTTCGGCACGGTACAAAGGACGTATGCCGGAGCGTGAGACCCCCACGGGGGCGATGGACGATGTTGACGTGGTGACCCATGCGGTGCTGAACGCGTCGCGACTGCTGGTGGCGCTCTCCGCCCGCTCCCTCGCCGAGGTCGAAGAACGCGTGACGCTTCCGCAGTTCAGAATGCTGGTGGTGCTGTCTACGCGCGGGGCCACCAAGCTGGTCGCGCTCGCCGACCTGCTCCAGGTGGCGCCCTCCACCGCTATGCGGATGGTGGACCGGCTGATCGCGGCCGGGCTGGCCGACCGGCACCTCAACCCCGACAACCGCCGCGAGACCCTCCTGCAGCTCACCGAGGAAGGCCGGCGCACGGTCGAGGACGTCACCGCCCGACGGCGCACCGAGATCACCGCGATCGTCGAACGGCTCACGCCGGTGCAGCGCCTGGCACTCATGGAGGCTCTCGCCGCCTTCAACGAAGCCGGGCGAGAGCCCTCGGTTCCAGCACTCGACGACGCGGAGCCGCACCCGCTGGGCTGGACGGTGGACCTCCCGATGGCCCGCGACGCCTGACCCGGGTGTCGTCATCGTCGGATGTGGGCTGCTATCCCCCGCTTCTGCATTTTGCACAGTGCAAGGGAATCATTCCTGTGTCCGGTCTCGCTGCCTGATCCCGGCAGCGCAGGCCGCTTGGGGGTGTCCCGACGAGGGCAGTGCGAACGTTTGTCTGCCGCACCAGGACGGCCGACGCTGAAGAACGCCGAAAGGGGAGACACACGCATGCGCCGACGACGTCACCCCCTGCCCACGCAGGAACCGCACTCGGTGGCGCATCTGCGGAGCATGGTGTGGGGCCCGCCAAGTTCGTCGGCCTGCCGCCATGGTTGCTGGCAGCCGAAGCGCTCCTCGCCGCATGCGTAGGAGCGGGAGCGATCATCGGGGTGACGGTCGCCGGTGCTTGGCACAGGGCTGGCGGACAGCGAGGGTGGCTGGTGTGTGCCGTCGCGCTCGCCCTCTACCTTCGCGTGGTGCGGGCCGGCCGGGCGCTGATCGCCGTCGTCGCCCTGCTTGGGGTCCGTCTCGCGTTTCAGGCGCCTCAGGCGGCCGTGGGCCTGGTGTTGGCGGCTGACCGCGCAGGTCACGCTTCGGGGACAGACGAATGCCGGCGGTGGAAGATCCCACCGCCGGCTTCCTCGTCACTGCTTCAGGACTACTGGCAGTCCTGGCCGCTGTTGATGCAGTCGACCATCTGCTTCATCGTGTTCTCGTCGAAGAAGTTGAGGAAGTCGTTGTGGTCGGTGATCGGCTTGTGCAGCTGGTCCGGGAAGGAGTCCACTGCGAACGGGTTCACGACCTGTCCGTTCTGGATCTGCGGGGCCGGAACGTCGTAGACCAGACGGGCCTGGAGCTGGGGGATGGCCTGGAAGCCGTTGGCACAGGTACCGTCCTCCTGCACGAAGTCCACGTGGTCACGGTGGTTGGCGCTGTCGCTGTTCTGGCCGTCCCAGCAACTCTGGAAGAAGGACGTCCGTACCACCGAGCTGCCCTCGGGGCAGATCGGGTACTTGTCCGTCAGCTGCCGGTCCTCGAAGCCGGTGCAGCTCCAGTTCGTGTTGGCGTTGGCGAGACCGTTGGTGAAGGCCTTGGCATCACCGGTGATGATGCGCAGGGCCTGCGGCATCGCGACGACATCGCTCTTCTTGTTGCCGACGAACTTCAGCTCCGCCTCGGTGGCTTCGAGGATCCTGCCGATGTTGCCTTCCGCACCGCCACCGAGGTCGTTCGCGTCGAACTCGTCCGTACCGTCCTGCAGACGCAGCACCGGCCAGTAGTACGACGACTTGTCGCCCTGGTTCTGGCAGCTGGTGTCGGCCTGGAGGAACTCCTGGTCGCTGGTGAAGGCGTTGTTGTCCTGGTTGCCGACGTAGTCGTGCGTGTGCTGCGCACCGTTGCTGACACCCGGAGCGTTGATGATGTTGTCCGAGTTGTGGTTGTCGTTCCCGTTGGTGCCACAGCTCGTGGTGAAGGTACCCGTCGAACCACCGTCACCGTTCGCGGCGAGACCGTTTCCGTTCACACCCTGCGGGCCGCCGTTCGGCTGGACCTGGGTGATGTCCTGGAAGTCGGCCGCAGCCAGACCGTTGCCGGCCTGACCCTGGTTCTGGCCGTTGCCCTGGCCTTGGCCGCCATTGTTGCCCTGGTTCTGCCCCTGGCCACCCCCGGGGTTGGGCTGGTTCTGGTCCGCGACGCCCTGGCAGGTGGCGAGCTGGTCCGTGCCCTGCGGGGTCTTGCCGCCCGCGTTCCGGATGTTGATGCCGATCCGGTCGAGGGTGGCGACTCGCTTGGACTTGAGCGGGCCGAGAATGGCGTTGTCGACGAAGCCGGGATCCCCCGCCTGGGCCTGGCGCGTGTCCGCGAGGCGCTTGTAGGCCTCGGTGATCTGCTGGTCCAGTAGCGCCAGCTCCTTCGCGACACCCGCGCGTGCCCCCTCGGGCACGCTCGTCAGCTGCTGGCCGACGTCCGGGCAGTCGATGGTGGCCACCGGTGCGGAGGACAGCGTGCTGTGCTGCTTGGACTTCGACTCGCCCGCTGAGGCGTAGAAGTTCGCCCAGACCAGGCCGCCGCCCGCGACCGCGAGCGCCGCGGATGCGGCAACGGCCCGAACGGCCAGCGGCGAACGTCGTTTGCGTGTGTTGCGTCCCATGGAATTCCTCTGACTGCCTTGTGAGGCTATCGAGGCGCCCGACAGGAGTGAAGCGGCTCCATCAAATACGCGGGGAGCCCCAGAAGTGTTCAGGCGACTCAGAAATTGATGAGAGATTCGTGGGACAAACTGGCTGCAACACCCAATGAAACACAGGGAGTTGACGATCCCTTACGGCGTGCACACGGTGAAGGTCCCCTCTGGGGCCCGCGAAGGGGGCGTTCCGGCGACCCTGGCCAAAATGCGCCAGAACCGCCGTCCGCATGCCGATTTGTCGTCAAGCTTGGCGTCTATGCAGCTTTGCTGTTTGTGATGGCTGCCGCGAGGTTCGGTTTGCCCTGTTTGCCGACAAGGTGCTCGCGTGCACGGCGCTTGTTCTTCATGCCGGTTGGTGTCGGCGTATGACTCTTTGTGTCCCGCCGCGTACACCGAAACGTCCTCCGTCGAATCCCGCGGCGGCGGCCGGCGGAAGCCGGGTGCCTGTTGACTCTCCCTTCGTGGGAGACCCAAAGGTGGAGCGCATGCACGTCGGTGACAACACGTTCTGGCGGTGACAACACGTTCTGGAGTATCGGGGAGGTCGCCCGGAAGACCGGGCTGTCGGTGAAGCTGATCCGGCACTGGTCGGACGCCGGGGTCGTTCACCCGGCACGGCGGACTTCGGCCGGCTACCGGCTGTACGGCACCGAGGCACTGTTCGGCGCTTACCGGGCGAAGTCGAGGCGGTCGGTCAGGCCGGCCTCGGCGAAGGCGGCCTCGATCTCGGCGCGGCCTTCCTGGAAGTGGGCCCAGCTGTCGTAGTGCGCGGGGACGATGCGGCGGGCGCCGAGGATCTTCGCGGCCTCGGCGCCCTGGGCGCTGTCGAGGGTGAGCAGACCGTTGTCGAAGGCGAAGGCCATGCGGGCGCCGCCGAGGAAGAGGATCGCGGTGTCGACGGGAGCGAACTTCTCGGCGATCTCTTCGACGTGCTCCAGGGCGGCGTTGTCGCCGCTGACGTAGACCGAGGGCAGGTCGCGGGAGGTGAGCATGAAGCCGACGACGTCACCGGTGATCGGCTCGCAGCCCACGGGGCCGTGCCGGGCGGGCACGCCCGTGACGGTCACAGTGCCGCCGTCGGGCCTCCAGAGCTCGGCGGTCTCCCAGAAGGCGAGCCCGTGGGCGTTGCCGCCCAGACGACCGGCACCGCTGACCGTGGTGAAAACGACCGGCGTCCCGGGCAGGAAGGCGCGTCCGGCGTTGTCGAGGTTGTCGTCGTGTTCGTCGTGGGAGAGCAGGACGGCGTCGACGGGGCCGAGGTCGGCGGCGGTGACGGGTGAGGGGTCGGTCTTGACGAGCTTGTGATCGCCGGGGAGGGGCATGGGGTATTCGCCCGGCGGGTCGAAGGTCGGGTCGGCGACGAACCTGAGCCCTCCGTACTCAATGAGGGTGGTGGGGCCGCCGTACACACGGACGTCGACCTTCTCGCTGGTAGCGCTGGACATTCGGGGACCTTCCGGTTGCTGGAGCTCGGGTTCTTGGCGGGGCCGGGCGGTGCGGCGGACCGGCCGAGGACCGGTCCGCCGACGGACCACGCGCGGTGGGGCCGCCCGGTGAGCCTGGGACGCGTCACGGGGCGGGTGCGGAGAACACGCCGAAGTGGTGGCCCGCGCTGTCCTCCAGGCGGGCGAAGGTGAGGCCCGCGGCGTCGGCGACAGGCGGCATGAGCACCTTGCCGCCCAGTTCCTCGGCGCGCTGGACGATCGTGGCGACGTCCTGGACAAGGACGTAGAAGATCGCGTAGTCGGGGAACTTCCCCTCCGACTCCCACACGCCACCGGTGGGCTGCTGGGCGCTCGGCGTGACGACGGCGTGGTAGTTGACGCCGGGCGTGTTGGTGTTGAGCTGGAAGTTCCAGTCGAACAGCTGGCCGTAGAACTGTTTGACCTCTTCCGGTTGGTCAGTGCCGATCTCGAACCAGGCGACGGAGTTGAAGGCAGGGCTGGGCATCGAATTCTCCCTTGCTGTCCATGCAGGACATATCGGCATCCTCTGCACATCGCAGTCGGGGTCGGCCGGCGTCTGCCAGAGTTGCTGCGCTCAGACTAGGCAAATACATTCCATGGAAGCAACTTCCTTAGATGAATGTTCCACATCGAGCTTCAATCGGCCGCCGGAGAGGAACGCCAGGTCATGAAGCCAGTGGAGATCGAGGCGAAGACGCCGATCCAGAAGTCGAGGGACCAAGTCGCCCGTCGTCACCCGCGACATCGACCTGCTCGCCAGCCTGTCCTGGCCGAGGTCGGCATGACCGTAACCACCACCGACGACAAGGTCAGCCGCTGGCTGGCGGAGAAGCTGTCGCCGTCGGGGTCGTCGCAGTACGTCGATCGCCCGGCCATCGCCGTCACCAGGCCAAGGTGGCACCGGAGACAATCTGCGCGGAACCGGCGGTGAAAGGACCCTCATTCAGCGCGAACCCAGATCGCTGAGGCGAGCGGGGCCAACGAGGATCTCACCCGGAACCACGCCCCTCCTACACCTCGGACGCCGACAGCAACTCCAGAGCCCGTCGCTTCAGTTCGTCGCTCGCCTCCGCCGCGTTGCCCGAGTCGAAGGGCGGCTGCGGGTCGTACTCGACGGCGAGCTGGATCGCCCTCGCCGTGTCCTCTCCCGCGATCAGGGACGCGAGGTACAGGGACATGTCCACGCCCGCCGACACCCCGGCGGAGGTGATGATCTTGCCGGAGCGTACGTAGCGCTGCGGCACGTAGGTCACGCCGAACCTCTTCTGGAGTTGCTCGGCAGCGGCCCAGTGGACGGCGGCCTTGCGGCCCTTCAGCAGGCCGGCGGCAGCGAGGAGGAGGCCGCCACTGCACACGGAGGTGGTCCAGACGGTGTGCCGGTGGGCCTTGCGGATGAAGTCCAGGAGGGTCTGGTTCTCCAACGCCTCGGCCATACCGCGGTTGCCCCCGCCCGACACGAGCAGGACGTCGAGACGGCCGGCCTCGGCGAGGGAACGCTCGGCCACCAGGGCCACGTCACCGGTGTCCGTACGGACCGGGCCGCGCTGCTCGGCGATCATCGTCACGGTCGCGTCCGGCATCCGGGAGAGGATCTCTGCCGGGCCGGTGGGGTCCAGCATGCTGTAGCCGTTGAACAGCAGGATGCCGATGGTCGGTCCCGAGCGGCCCTTCGCGTCGGTGAGCGCTGCCCCAGCTGGGGCAGCCTGTGCCGCTCTGGTCGGGGCCGCTGCCGTGGCGGCGAGGGCGGTGGCCGCCGTGCCGCGGAGAACGTTTCTGCGTGTCGTCGGATGCGTCATGGCACGCGAGTCTCGTGCCTCGGTGCGACGCGCGGGGGTGGCATGTCCGGCATCCTGCGAAGCATGTCCCCCGTGATCCCGTAGCGGTCCAGAAACGCCTGTCGCAGTGTCTCCGCCGATCCGAAACCGCAGCGGCGGGCGATCGCCGCCATCGGCAGTCCGCTGTTCCTCGCCAGGTGCGCCGCTGCCTCGGTGCGGGCTACGCGCACGGCCCGTGCCGGAGTGGTCCCGAGATGTGCGCCGAAGAGCCGGGCCAGGTGCCGGGCGCTGACCCCCGCCCGGGCCGCAAGCGCCGGCGGTGAGAGGTCCTCGGCCAGATGGCCGGCGACGTAGCCCATGAGGTCCCGCACCAGCCGGTGCTCCGGCGGCGGAGCGGACAGGTACAGGGAGATCTGTGCCTGGTCGGCTGGACGGTGCACATGAGTGACGAGTTCTCGGGCGACGGTTCGGGCCAGGGTCGGTCCGTGGTCGTCCTCGATCAGCTCCAGCGTCAGGTCGAGGGCGCTGGTGAGGCCGGCGGAGGTGTAGACGTTGCCGTCGCGTATGCGGATCGGGTCCACGTCGACGGCCACCGAGGGATGCCGCTCGGCCAGCCGTTCCCCCCACCGCCAGTGAGTCGTGGCTCTGCGGTCGTCCAACAGCCCGGCGGCGGCCAGCACATAGGCGCCGGTGCAGACCGAGGCCACGCGCCGGCTGTGCCCGGCCAGCCGCCGCACCTGGGCCAGTAGTTTCTCGTCCGCCGCCGCGCCCTCACAGCCGAGGCCGCCCACGACCAGCAGCGTGTCCAGGCGCCCCCCGACCGTCTCCAAGTCCTGTCCCCCGCCCACCTGGATCCCGGCCGAGCTCCGGGCGGCCCGACCGCCGAGGGTGCCCAGCTCGATGGAGTACGGCGGGCTCGCACCGAACCAGTTGGCGATGTCCAACGCACTGCTGGGCGCGGCGATGTCGAGAATCTGAGCGTTGTCATAGGCGACGATGAGTACACGTCGGCTGGTGTCCATGCCTGATGGCAGCACATTCAGAGGCGTGGTGTCGCACCGGGCACGCTTGGGAAGCGGCCACGGAGGCCGCCTGACGGCCCGCCCGGCCGGTGGATGAGGGCGCGTGTGACAAGGTGCTGCGGCCAAGCCCCGCCGGAAAAGGATTCTTTCCCTGCCCAAGGTCGAGCTGACCACCAGCTTTCGACCTGCGCGACGTCCTCGGCGACCTTCCCCACGACACAAAACGCGCCCGCGTCCACGACCAGTACGCCCCACCCTGGAGGTCCTGCGCGCCGAGGTCCGCGCCGACGCCCACACCCTCGCCCTGTACCGGGGCATCACCCGCTTCCTCCTCGACGACACCATCGGCTTCACCGGCAGCCACTCCGCCCTCCAGCGCGAATGCCGTAGACGCGCCTACGGCGTCATCCAGCGCAGCCGCGCCTGGGGCGACCTGATCGCCGAGCACAACCCCGCGCCGTACGCCCGTCCATCCACCCCCAGCCCGTCGGCGCCGCCAAGTTCGGCATCCGTCTCCTCGACGCACCCGACGCCTGGACCACCCACTGGCACTCAGCCGCCCTACGCGATTCCGACGGCAGGTGGACGCTCATGCCGCGGGCGAGGGCGGAGCGGCTCGGCCGTCTGGTCCACCAGAACGGCAGACCGAGCCACTTCGAGGGGGCTGACACACGCGCCGCCGTCAACCGATGGCGTGCGTGAACGCCGCTGCCCGGCAGAAAGCGCACGCCATTCCAGCCAGAGGGCGGAAACACTGTGATCCGTGAGGCCGGCGTCTCACCGGTGAACGTGTTGAATATCCGGGAGCGAGGCGGCGGAGAATCCCGGATCAACCGACTCCGCCGAACTGTCGACGCGATGCGAACTGCCCGGCGGAGTCGGTCGAACGGACATTACCTGGTCATGCGGAAGGCGCTCCGGTGAGCACTTCCACTCGGCCGGTGTCGAGCGAGTAATAGGCGCTGACCACCGCCAGGGATCCCTTCTTCACGAGCGGGGCGAGATCCTTGTTGGACCGCAGTGCGGCGGAGGTCTGCTTGACGTGGATGCGGGTCATCGCGTCCACCGGGTCATCGTGCTTTTCCTTGGCAGACTCCTCGTACGCCGGCCGCAGCGCGTCGGCGATCGACTGGAGGTTGCCGGGGAGCTTCTTGCCGTCGCGCATGGCCTCGTACGACGCCTTGACGGCGCCACAGCGCTGGTGCCCGAGGACGACGATCAGCGGGGTCCCGGACGTCATGGGCCCGTACTCGACGGAACCGGTGACCACCGGTCCGACCACCTGCCCGCCGGTGCGCATCACGAACAGGTCGCCGAGCCCGGTATCGAAGAGCAGCTCCGGCGGCACCCGGGAGTCGATGCAGGACAGGACCACGCCGAAGGGATCCTGCTCCTCGGCCACGAAATCGCGTCGCTTGGGGTCTCGATCGGGATGCTGGAGATTACCGTCCTGCCAGCGCTCGTTGCCGTCCATCAGCCGTGAGAACGCCCCCCACGGCGAGGAGGGGCGGTCGCTCGGAGTCGGCGAGGCGCTTGCCGCGCTCCCTGCGTTTGCCGCCTTGCCCGTTTCCTTTTCCTCCGTCTTCGAGGAACAGCCGGAGAGCACGGCAGCGGTGGCCGCCAGTCCCCCGGTGAGAATGGTTCTGCGGAGTGGATGTCCAGCTATAGACATTGGCCGGTCTTTCCTTCGGTTCACGCCGGATTCCCCCCGAGCGCTTCCAGACACGTAGTTATAGCAGGGGGAAGGTAATGCGACACAAAAGACCGATGGGCGGCTTCACGCTGAATTGATGGAGTGTGGGTGGGAAATGTGCTCGGCGTGTGGGTAGTGTTGTGGGCAGAGTGATGTGCATCACATTGATCCATTGGTTACGTTGAGGTGACTGGTTACGGATCGTGAGTATGGGTGGCACCAGGAAGGACTCGACACACCAAGGAGATCCGTCATGGGGTTCACCCGAACGCTCTTCGCCGAGGACATCGTGTGGCACCAGCCCGGAGACAACCAGCTCTCCGGCACCCATCGCGGTGCGGCCACCGTCAGGGAAGTGATGGGCAGAACGATGGCCATCAGCGAGGGGACGTTCGAGCTCGCGGTGACCGGCGCACCGATGGTCAACGGCGCCATGTTCGCGGTGCCGGTGCACTTCTCGGCCAAGCGCCAGGGTGCCGAGCTGTCGATGGACGGCATCGACGTGCTGAGGGTCGAGGGCGGCAAGATCGCGGAAGTGTGGCTGTTCTCCGTCGTCCAGGAGGACGAGGACGCCTTCTGGAACGGCAACTGAGCCCGAAGGCTCTGGAATCGGTCTCGTCGGCGGCCACTCTCGGCCGATGTGCCCCTGAACTGTCGCCCGGAATCCGATCCCCCCGAGTGCCCGGGCGACACCGAGGCCCCGGCGGTCTCTGTACCGGCCGCCGGGGCCGCTTCCTGAGTCGCGGCAGTGCCGCCGGTCCAGGGCGGCGCTGCCCGCCGTAGCCGCCGAGCCCTGCGGCAGCCCGGAAGGCGAGGTGAGTCGGCGAATCACCGACCGTGACCAGACCCCTTTGCTCGACCGTATGGAGAGGCGCGACACATGACGGAGCAGCTGGACTTCAACGTGCTCACGGAGACCTGCCCCTCCCGGACGTCCCTGGCCCGCATCGCCAACAAGTGGACCGCGATGGTGGTGATCACGCTCGGCACCGGCCGGATGCGCTTCGGTGACCTGCGCGCCACGGTCCAGGGCATCAGCCCGAAGGTGCTCACTGACACGTTGCGGGACCTGGAACGCGACGGCCTCGTCGCGCGGTACGCCTACGCCGAGATACCACTCAGGGTCGAGTACGAACTGACCGCGCTGGGACGCACCCTGCACACACCGCTGCACGCACTGGGCCGCTGGGCAGAGGAGAACATTCCCGAGGTACTCGCCGCCCGCGAGGCTTACGACACCCTTCGCTGACTTCCTTCCCTGGCATCCCGTCTCACGACGCCGCGTCAGGAACCGGATCCGGGATCGACAGCGCCCAGGTGGCCATGGCCTCGAGAACCTCGCGCAGTCCCTCGCCGAGAGGGGTGAGGCGGTATTCGACGCGCGGCGGGATCTCGGCGTACGCGGTGCCGGTGACGATGCCGCTCTCCTCGAACTGGCGCAGCCGGCTGGTGAGAGTGTGCGGGCTGATGCCGGGCAGAGCGTCGCGCAACTCGGTGAACCGCCTGAGGCCCAGAAGGAGTTCCCGCACGATCAGCGTGGCCTACGGACCGTTGAGCAGGGTGAGAAACCGGGCGACCCCGCACTTGTGATCGCAGAGCTTGTTCATTTTTTGAGCGTAGCCCATTAGTGCAGTTGATGTAACCAGTGCACCCCGTGCACTAATGGGACTCATGACCTACGTGATTCATGGCGCCACCGGCGCCCAAGGTGCTCCCGTCGTCGCCGCCCTCGCCGCTGCGGGCAAGTCCGTCGTGGCCCTGACCCGCGATGCGGAGGCCATCGTCGTCGGCGCGCGCGTGGTGGCCGCCGACTACTCCTCCGCCGAAGATCTGACCGAGGTTTACCGTGACGCCGAGGGGGTGTTCGTCCACCTGCCGATCGTCGCGGAAGAGGACCGCCGGGCCTTCGCACGCAACGTCGTCGCCGCCGTCCGCGCGGCCCGGCCAGCCCGCGTGGTGTTCTCCACCAGCGGCTTCGTCGTCGATGACCCCGGTAACAGCGATCAGGACGGCACGGCCGAGAGCGCGGTCGCGACGCTGGCCGGCGGGCTGGCGGACAGCGGAGTGTCCTACGCGGTGATCGAGCCCCGGCTGTTCTTCGAGAACCTGCTCATGCCGCACGTGGCCGGAGCCGTCCGCGAGCAGGGCGTACTGCGCTATCCGCTGCCCGCCGGCTTCCGCGTCTCATGGGCCTCGCACCTGGACATCGCCGACGTCGCCGCCGCGCTGTTCGAGAGCCCGGACGTCACCGGTGTGGTCTCCGTCGGGCAGTACCCGGCCATCACCGGACAGGACCTGGCCGAGGCGTTCAGTGCCCGGCTCGGGCGGGACGTGGTCTACGAGGGGATTACCCCCGACGCCTTCCGCGCATCCGTCGCGCCCCTGATCGGGGAGGGCCCCGCCGCGGACGTCGCGGGCAGCTACCAGGCCATGCAAGCGCTGCCGGACCGCTCGATCGCACCCGAGCGCTCCGCCCAGAAACTGCTGGGCATCACTCCCCGGACCGCGAGCCAGTGGCTGACCGACATCGGTTGGGCATAGCACGTGCCCACGGCATCGGGGCCGGGCAGGTGCACACAGGACCGCCCGGCCCTGTTGCCGCACCTGACGTCACGCTGAAGCAGGTGCTCGCGGAGTGCGACCTGGTGGCCGTACACGCCCACTTCGTGAACGCGCCGGGCGAGCGGGGCCAGGCGATGGTCGACCTCTTCCGCGTGCTGGACGGGAAGATCGTCGGGCATTGGGATGTCATCCAGGACGTGCTGGAGACCTCCGCGAACAGCAACACGATGTTCCAGACACGCCAGGACTGCGGGTCGTCGCCGGCGGTTGCTCCGCCGGTGCGCGATCGCACGGACAGAAAGCGGCCTTTCAGGTGGCCGCCACGCGAACGAGTACGAAGCCCGCGACCGCCAGTACGAAGACCGAGAACGCGCGTCGCAGGGCCCTGGCCGGAAGCCGACAGCCCACCGGTGCGGCCGCGGCGGCGCCGAGGAGGGCGCATGCCGTGAAACTGCCTGCTAGCAGCGGGTCGAGATCCACGTGGCCGAGCCAGGACACCAGCCCGCTGAACGAGTTCAGCACGATGATCACCAGCGACGTGCCCGCCGCCGTCGCGATCGGCAGCCCCAGCATCACCGTGAGTGCGGGAACGATGAGGAACCCGCCGCCCACGCCGAACAGTCCGGTCAGAAAACCGACCAGCGCGCCGATGGCCACCGCGCGTGGCAGACACCGGCGCAGCTCCGTCCCACCGTCCGGAGCGGCGCAACCGGTGCGGCGCACCGGACGGTCGAGGAACATCCGCGCCCCGGTGACGGCGAGCAGGATGCCGAATCCGGCGAGCACCAGGCGCGGGTCGAGCCGGCGGTTCACCAGGGCGCCGCCGTATGTCGCTGCCGCGCCGGTCACCGCGAAGATGCCCGCGATCCGCCAGTGGACGTGTCCGGCGCGGATCCGGCTCAGGGACGCGACCGCCGCTGAACAGCCCACCACCAGCAGCGACATCGGCACCGCCGACGTCGTCGGCAGCCCCGCCACGAAAACCAGGACCGGCAGAGCCAGGATCGAGCCGCCGCCTCCCAGCAGTCCGAGCGCGCCGCCGACGAGCAGCGCGAGCACGAGCGTGGCCGTCAGCGTCATGGCGATGCCTCGACGCCCGGTGATCCGGACTCCAGCCAGGCGCGCAGACAGCCGTCGACGAGAACGACGTCGTACCCGTGTGCTGCGAGCAGGGACGCCGCCACCGTCGCCCGGTAACCCGAGGCGCAGTGCACCCAGATCTGCCGGTCCGGCGGCAGTTCGCCGCGGCGCGCCAGGAGTTCGTGCAGCGGGATGGGGACCGAGCCGTGGACAACCCCGTCGGCGTGTTCCGCGGTCCGGCGTACGTCGAGCACGAGCACGTCGGTCCGCTCTCGGGCCCGCGCCAGTTCCTCGTACGACGCGCGCGGCAACGACGCCAGTGTCGCTTTCCCGGCGAGCGCCTCAATGGGGCCGCTGGCCGCACCGGCCAGCTCGTCGACGCCGATCCGTACCAACTCGCGCTGTGCCTCGGCCACCTGCTCGGACGTCTCGCCGACGAGCGTGAGCGGCATGCTCTCCGGCAGCAGCCAGCCGAGGTGAGTGAGGAAGCTCGTGGACAGCTCGAAGCTGAGGGAGCCGGGCAGATGCCGACGTGCGTACGCCGTGCGGTCCCGCAGGTCGACCACCCACTCTCCGCGGTCGATCCGGGCGTGCAACTCCTGCGGCGCGGCCGTTTCGGGCGGGGTCAGGTCCACGGGCGAGGGGCCCGCCCGGTTGACCGGGGCCATGCGGGCGTACCAGGCCGGGACATCGGACAGCCCGGCGAGCAACCGTGCGACGTAGGCGTCCTCGTCGAGCAGCAGCGCGGGATTGCGCTCGCGTTCCCGCCCGATGGTCGAGTCGTCGCCGTCGGCCGGGGTGGCCGCGCAGAAGGAGCCGAATCCGTGTGTCGGCAGCACCCGGGTCGTGGCCGCCACCTCCGTGGCGAGCCGGCGGACCGACGCGTGCTGGGACCGGGCGAGCGGCTCGGTGTGCTCCGAACCCAGCAGGTCGGTGCGCCCGGTGGTGCCGTACAGCATCGAACCGCCGGTGAACACCACCATCTCGTCGCCGGCGGCGTCGGTCAGCAGGTAGCTCACGTGGTGGTGGGTGTGCCCGGGCGTCGCCACGACTCGCATCCGCATGCTGCCGACGTCGAGCACCTCGCCGTCGACCACGCCGAGCCGCCCGAAGCTCACCTTCTCGGCCGCCGGCAGGACGTACGTCGCCTCCAGCGACCGCGCGAGCTCCAGACCCCCGGTCACATAGTCGTTGTGGACATGGGTCTCGAACACATGGCTGAGGCGGACGCCCGCACGGTCCAGCAGCGTCCGTATCCGGTCGGTGTCGCGCTGAGGGTCCACGACCAGTGCCATGTGGCCGTCGTGGGCGAGGTAGCTCCGGTTGCCCAGTCCTGGCGTCTCGATGATCTCGACGGTCAGGGGATGTACGGCCTTGGGCTGCTCCAGTGGGCCGCCGTCGCGCTGCCACCGCACGATGCCGCCAGTGAGGGTGCGGGCGTCGTACCCTCTGCCGCCGAGCCAGGAGCTGATGCGGTCGGCGCGGCGACCGGACCGGCAGATCACCAGGACCGGGCGGCCGGGGTCGAGTTCACCGAGCCGGTCGGGAACCTCGTCCATGGGGATGTGCCGTGATCCGGGGATGCGTCCGGTGCTCCACTCGTGGATTTCGCGGATGTCGAGGAGCTGGAGGTCGGTGCGGGCGGTGACCTGGTCCGGGGTCATCGGGCTGCTGCCTTGCGCTCACGGCGGGGCTGCAGCAGCCACCGTGCCTGGGCGTCGATGGCGTATCCGATGAGGCCGATGATGAGGATGAGTGCGGTGATGTCGCTGTAGGCGAGCTGGTCCTTGGCGTTGAGGATCGCGTACCCGAGCCCGGAGGTGACGCCGAGCATCTCGGCCGGCACCAGCACGACCCAGCTGATGCCGATCGCCATCCGGATGCCCGACAGCAGGTAGGGCTGTGCGGAGGGCCACGCCACCGAGCGGACGACTTCCCACCGGGTGGCGCCCAACCCTCGGGCCACGCGCAGGTGGTCGGGCTCGATCCGTCGTACGCCGTCGGCCGTGCTCATCAGGATCGGCCAGACCGCGGTCGCCGCGACGAGCGCGATCACCGGGCTGTCGCCGACGCCGAAGAGGCTGATCGCCACCGGTGCCCAGGACAGTGGCGAGATCATGCGCAGGAACATCAGTACCGGCCGGGTGCCACGCTCCACGATCCGCCGCGATCCGATCGCGGCGCCGGAGAGGATGCCGGCGACCGCGGCCAGGGCCAGGCCGGCCGTCAGCCGCCACATGCTGCTGGTCGCGTCGTCGAACACGGACCCCTTGCGCAGCAGCGCGACCAGGGCGTCCCAGGTCGGCTCGGGCGCGAAGTCGCGCAGCATGGAGCCGGTTGCGGCGAGCACCTCGGTGACGAACCACCACAGCAGCAGCGCCGCGGCGACTCCGATCACCGGCGCCAGGGTGTCCGCGGCAGTGCCCGCACGGGCAGGGGTACGACGGTCACGGCCGCTGCGCGGGCTCGGGGCGGTACCGGCGGTGACGTCTTCCTCAGTTTCCTCAGTGACGAGCGAGGTCATGGTTCGATCAGCTCCTTGCGGTTACGAACCAGCGGGATACCGGCGGCGCTCAGGGCCCGGGTGACGAAACGGTCGTCGACGAGCTCCCGGTGCGCGGCGGCACCGGTCAGGCCGGACAGGAACGAGGTGTCGCCGTCGACCGTCGTCCTGCCCATCAGCTCCACGAGAGAGGCGGTGTAACTGGCCGCCGGGAAGGCGGAGAAGCCGAGTCGCTGGCCCTGCCAGGCCGGGTGCCGCAGCACGTCGCGGTACGCGGCGGCGGTGCGGTTGAAAACCTTGTCGATCGCCTTCACCGGCTGCGGGAGGTAGCCGGTCGGCCCCAGCTCGCGCGCGCCGCGTGTGCGGTGCGCGGAGAGCCACTGCTGGGCCTGGACGACGGACGCGACCAGCGCGGTCGCGGCCTCGGGGTGCGCGGTGGCGAGGTCTTCGCGGACCGTGACCGCGCAGCAGGCGTGGTCCTTCCACACGTCGCCGAGGAAGCGGAGCACATGGCCGACCCCGTTCGCCTCGGCCAGCGCGGAGAACGGGTCGGCCACGACGAAGCCCGCGATCGAACCGGTCTGCAGCGCGGGCACCATGTCGGCCGGCGACATCACCAGCAGCTCGACGGTTCCGGCCCCGGCGGACGCCGTGCCGGTGACCGCCGTCAGACCGGCGGCGGCGAGCATCCGCTGGAGCAGGACGTTGTGCACCGACCACCAGAACGGGATCGCCACTTTCGCACCGGCCAGCTGAGCGACGTCGGTGATCCGCGGCGCGACGGTGAGCGCTGATCCGTTGGTGTGCCCCCAGGCGACCACCTTGATCGGCGCCTTCTTCGCGATCCGCAGCTGCAGCGCCATCGGCATCAGCATGTGGACGACATCCACCTGACCGGTCGTCAGCGCCTGGGCCAGGCTGTCCCAGGAGCGGAACAGCACGGGGCGTTCGGCATCAATGCCGGCGTCGGCCAGCAGGCCGCGCTCGTAGGCGACGAGGAGAGCACTGGCGTCGGTGATGGGCAGGTATCCGATGCGCAGCGGCCGGTCCAGGAGGCCGCCGTGGGTCGAGGCGGAGGGGGCGACGGAGCGGACCGCGCCCGTACCGGCCAGTCCGGCCAGCGTGGCCCCGGTCAGCACCCGGCCGCCGAGCCGCAGTGCGCCCCGGCGCGAGTACGGGCGGGAGGGCCGTGGGCTCTCAGACATGGTCCGGCTCCTTCGCCGCGGTGTGGTAGGCCGCCTGGATCTCTGCGCGCAGCTCCGCCCGGCGGGCGGAGCTGCCCGACGGGCTGTCCTGCGACTCGGGTTGGTGGGTCCAGCGGTGCGCGATACGGCCGCCTGTGCCCAGCAGCACGATCTCGTCGGCGAGCACGAGCGCCTCGTCGATGTCGTGGGTGACCATGACCGTGGTCCAGCCCCGCTCCAGCACCTGCCGGCGCAGCCAGCTCTGCAGCTCGGCGCGGGTGAGCGGATCGAGCGCGGAGAACGGCTCGTCGAGCAGCAGCACGTCCGGCGCGATGGCCAACGCCCTGGCGAGCGCGACCCGTTGGGCCTGGCCGCCGGAGATCTCTTCGGCGTAGCTGTCCGCCACGGCAGTCAGTCCCAGGAGCTCCAGCAACTCGTCGACGAGTTCCGGGGGGACGTCCTTGTTGGCGGCGTACGTCTGGCCGAGTCCGGCGTTCTCACGCACCGTCAGCCAGGGGAAAAGCAGCGGCGCCTGGTGGACGGTGCCCTTCTTGAGGTCGTGCCCGCCGGAGTCGATCTCGCCTTCGCTCGGCGCCAGGTCGCCCGTGAGGACGTGCAGCAGCGTGGACTTGCCGGCACCGGACTGGCCGAGCAGGGCCAGCACCCGGCCGCAGTTGATGGACAGGGAGATGCCGTCGAGCACCCGCTTGTCGCCGCGGCGCACGGACACGTCGATCAGTTGCGCCACCAGCCGGCCGGTGTGGAGTCTCGGCGTCATGGCGTGCCGTCCTTCCGGCCCGCCTGCCGGTCACCCGGCGGCGGCACCACGGTCGGCGTCCAGTCGTGCAGGGCGCCCGCCTGGTAGAGCAGCGGGGTGTGGGCCGACCGGTGCAGGGCGTGCACCCGGGCGAGGAGGATGACGTGGTCACCGCCGTCGTAGATCCGCACGATGTGGGTGGACAGCCAGGCGGCGCTCTCCTCGATGAGGGGGACGCCGTGCGGCCCGGTCCGGTGCTCCACGACGGCGAAGCGGTCTTCCACGGGAGAGGCGAACGTCTTCGCCACGTGCGCCTGGCCGCGGGACAGCACGTTCACGCCCATCGGGGAACCGACGCGGAAGGCTGGCAGGCAGCTCGCCGTCCGCGCGACGCACACCAGGATCAGCGGCGGGTCGAGGGAGACGCTGGTGAACGAGCTCACCGTCATCCCGACCGGCTTCCCGGCCGGAGCCGTGGTGATCACGGTGACCCCGCTGGGGAACGTGCCGGCCACGGCCTTGAGCGCCTTCGGGTCGATGGATTCCTCGGGCTGCCACTGCCCCACCGCGTCCTCCTCGACGAGGGTGAAGCGCGGCCGGGAGTCGACCTTGCCGAGCAGTTCCCTGACCCGCGGGTCATCGGCCGACAGCGTCTCGGAGTCCATGCCGCGCAGCAGGCGGCGCACGTCCTGCAGTTGTTCCAGATAGACCTCGCAGGGCGGGCAGTCCTTCAGGTGCTGGACCACCTCGGCCTGCCAGGTCTCCTCGTCGGCGTCGAGCAGGTCGTCGACCATGCCGACGAACTCACGGCAGTCGAGTACGGTCGTCACGGCCGCATTCCCTTCTTGTCCTGGTAACCCTCCAGCGCGCCGCGGAGCTTCACGCGGCCGCGGTGGAGGAGCGCACGCTGGTTGGTGTCGTCGAGGTCGAGCAGTTCGCGGGTCTCGGCCGCCGACAGCCCCTCGACGTCGCGCAGCAGCACGACCAGGCGCTGGTTGCGCGGCAGTTGGGCCAGTGCGGCGGAGACCACGCCCATCAGCTCGGCGAACATCGCCGACTCCTCGGGCAGAAAGCGGCTGGTCGGCGGCACGGACCAGTGGTGGGCCTTCGGATGGCCTTCCGGGTGCATGCGCTCCGCGAACAGGTCCGTCTCCTCGAATCCGGAGCTCTCCCGCTGGGCACGGCGCAGCTCGCGCTCGGCGAGCTTGAGCGCCTTGTTGCGCAGCACTCCGAACAGCCAGGTGCGAAACCGTGACCGCCCCTCGAAGGTGTCGACCCGGTTGAGAACAGCGATCCAGGTCTCCTGGACCACGTCCTCGGCCAGGGTCCGGTCACCGGGGATCAGCGAGTCGGCGAAGCGCAGCATCGCCGGGTAGTGCGCTGAGATGAGTGCCGCGACGGCGTCGCGGTCCCCGCCCTTGAGTACCGCCGCCTCCGGGCAGTACGACCGTGAATCCTCTTGGGGCGTCTCGCCCCGTAGCACCTGGCCGCTCAGGGCCGGCACTGGGCGAGCTCCCACTTCAGCTGGGCCTCGGAGGGGGACTGCACCGGGATGAAGAACGACTCCCTGAAGCGCCGCGAGGCGCCGGAGGTGCGGGCGTAGCCGCGCCCGCCGGCGGTTTTCGCCTCCAGGGTCGCCGCCTCCGTGGCGACCTCGGCCGCCGCGAGCCGCATCGACAGCATCTCCATGCGGCCGGCGGGGTTGCCGGATCCGACGCGACGCGCGACGTCACGCATCGCGGTGCGCGCGACGGACAGACGCCCGGTGGCCCGGTCGACATCTCCGGCGAACACCGTGTTCACCCCGGTCAGGCTGGCCCTTGCGTTGTCGAGGCAGGTGCCCGCGAGGCCGACGCACAGTGCCGTCTGCAGAGTGAGGAAGGTGCCCCGCACGGAGGCGAGGAAGCCTTCGAAGTCCCGGGTCAGCACCTGTTCGTGCGGCACCTTCACGTCCTTGAGGTTGAGGTAGGACGACGCGGTGCTGCTCAGCGCGAGCAGCGGGAAGGGACGGCCGACGCTGATGCCCTCGCTGTCGAGCGGCAGGGCGACGACGATCCGGTCGCCGGCGTCGGTGCGGGCCGCGGTGACCAGCACCGCGTCGTGGTAGAGGTTGGACGCCCAGCGGATCGGCCCCGACAGCTCGTAGCCGTCCTCGATGGCGGTCGCCGTGATCTCCAGCGAGCCGCAGCCCGCCAGCTCCCGGAAGGCCGAGGCCATCCCGGTCACGCCGGGCACGATGCCGGCGCGGAGCCGTTCGGCCTGGGCGAGGGCGTACGGCGTACCGGACATGAGCAGGTACTCCAGGCACATCCGGTGCGCCCATGTCGTGAACGCGGAGCTCACACAGCGGGCGGCCAGGGCGCTGATCACCTCGGCCATGGCCGGCAGCCCGCCGCCGGCGTTGCCGGGAGCACCCAGGTCCGTGGCACCGGCCTCCGCCAGCCAGGTCAGCACCTGCCGGGCCTGGCCGACCTCGTCGGTGTCCAGCCGGTCGGCTCCCTCACAGACGCGGGCCAGGAGGGCCTCGAAGGCCACTTGGTCGAGGTCGGCGACGCTGCCGACGGGGGATGCGTGCACGGTGGTCATCTGTCCTCCAGATGGTCGGAGAGTGGTCCGGTACGCCGGCTCTGCCTCGGCGCTACCAGCGGTAGTCGAGGAACTTGCCGTCGAACGTCACCACCACCCGGTCGCCGTCGGGGTGGGCGCGACGCCGGATGTCGACCTTGAAGTTGATCGCCGACATGATTCCGTCGCCGAACTCCTCGTGGATGAGCTCCTTCAGAGACGGGCCGTAGACCGCCAGTGCCTCGAAGAAGCGGTAGACCGTCGGGTCCTTCATCAGCTCCGGGGTGATGTCGCGTGCGGGCTGGAGCTGCAGCGACTCGACTACGTCGTCCCCGAGACCGAGCAGGACGGCGACGGCCGCCGCGTCCTCGGCGGTCATGGGGTGCTGTCCCAGCAGCGCCGCCGTCGTCCACACGACGGGCTTGTCGATCTCGGCGGCGATCCCCGACCAGGTCAGGCCCCGGCGGATCCGGGCGGCGGTCACCAGGGCCGCGGCCTCGGACTTGGGCAGGATCGGAGTGCTCATGGCGGGCCTCAGCCGACCGCGAGGGTGGAGGAGATCTCGACGTTGTTGGTGAACGTGTTGACCACTGGCGACCACCGCATCGCGCTGTTCTTGATCTCGCCGAGGACCTCGTCGTCGGCGTCGCCGGCGAGCGTGACGGAGCAGCGCACGGCGGTGAAGCCCAGGACCTTGTCCTCCGGGGTGTCGCCGACGCCCCAGACGGCGGAGATGTCGATGTCGCCCTCCATGGCGACCTCGATCCTGCTCAGGGTCACGCCGCGTTGGGTGGCGTTGGCGAGCAGGCCGACGGAGACGCAGGAGCCGAGGGCCGCGAGCGCCATCTCGGAGGGGTTGGGCGCGGCGTCGTCACCGAGCAGGTGGCAGGGCTCCGAGACCAGCACCGGCTCCAAGGTGCGGATCTGCGTGAGGTTACGGAAGCCGCCCTCGCAGGTGGTCACGGCCTTGAGCGTCTTGCGGCCGGTGCTCGGGTCTGCCTTGGCGCTGCCGGCGAGTGCTTCCAGGCCGTCGGCGTCGATGCTCTCAAGGCCATTGGTCGGCACGGTCTGAGTCATGGCTTCGGATCCCTCTCTTCGTGGTCCGCTCGCCTGCCGACGGCGGCCGACGGCGGCTTTCACGAGGTGAGTTCCGGTGGAGGCGCCAACCGTGACACCGGGCGGCCGGAAAACGCCGTCCGAGACGGGGTATTTACATCCCGCTAACAGCAGGGCCGTGAAGGGCGGGGCCGAGTAACCTCCGGGCAACACCGAGGCAGCGTGTGACGTGTGTCAGGTGATCCCATTGATTACGTTGAGGTGCCTGGTTACCGATGGTGAGTATGGAGGTGCAGCAGGACGAACTCACCGAAGGAGAAGGGTCGACTGTGGGGTCCACCACCGCGCTCAGGATCGTCCGGCAGTACGCCGACGCGGTCTCCGCCAAGGACCTCGTCACCATCGCGGACTTGTTCGCCGACGACATCGTGCAGCACCAGCCGAGCGGCAGCCGCTTCTCCGGTTCGCATCGCGGCACGTCGGTGATCCGCGAGATGTTCGGCGGCATGACGGCGCTCATGCCGACCGTCCCCGTACCGAACACCGCGATGCTGCTGCCTGCCCGAGGCCGCAGCGAGTTCAGGACGCCGCCCGCACCGCCGGGTCCACCTTCACGACGTTCCGCTCGCCGGTGAGCGCGGCGGACATCCGGTGCCGAGGTCCTTCCTGACGCCAAATGCTTACATCTGGTAACCAGTCACGGTCACTGGCGGGCGTCGTAGCTCTCGCGTGCCGCGAGTACTTCGGTCATGTGTTCCTCGGCCCAGAGGCCCAGTGCCTGAAGCGGAGCGTGCAGAGTGCGCCCCAGTGGGGTCAGCTCGTATTCGACCCTGGGTGGCACCTCGGCGTACACGTGCCGGGTGACGACCCCGTCCCGTTCCAGGTCCCGGAGGGTCTCGGTGAGGACCTTGCCGCTGATGCCGTCGACGGTGGCGCGCAGGTCGCGAAAGCGCATGCGGTCGGCGCTGAGGGCGATGACCACCATGGCCGTCCACTTGTTGGCGATGCGGGCGAGCGAGGTACGGGACGGGCAGGTCGCCGTCATGACATCGAAGGCCGGAAGCTGTGGCATGCGTTACATCCCCTCATTGGTTACGTCGGGGTGGCTGAATACCGATGGTGAGTGTAGGGCCTCAGCAGGCAGTACTTGACGGAACTCGACTGAGGAGAACCGATCATGGAGTCCGCCATCACGCTTGCCGTCGCCAACCGGTGTGCGGAGGAGTTCGGGATCACGGTCGGCGGGACGAGCAAGGTGGTCGACCGCATGGAGGCCGCCGGTTACTGCTGGAGGCGCGCCACCCCGCACGACGGGCGCTGCTCGCTCGTCGAGCTCACACCTGCTGGCCGGCGTTTGGTGGACAGGGCCACGAAAGTCTTCGAGGCAGAACTCGAGGCACGGATCGGTTCCGTGATTCCCGAGCAGGGCCTGGAAAGATTCGCCGCCACCCTGAGCACGGGTCGGGCGGCCGGACGTTCGGCGGGTGCACGTCAGTAGCCTGTGGCGTTTCAGCCACGGCACACCAGCTGCCCCGGCGCCCACATGCCGGGATTGGCTGTACGTCCGCGTCACGAGAAGCGTTCCCGGTAGTCGAGGGGCGAGATCCGCAGCACCCGCTGGAACGACCTGAGCATCGTGGCCTGTGTCCCGAACCCCGTTTCGCGCGCGATGGACCCGGGGCTGCGGGGCGTCTCAGTGAGGAGGCGGGAGGCGGCCACCACTCGGGCCCGCTCGATGTACTCCCGCGCCGACATGCCGACCTGAGCGCGGAACAGGCGGGTGAAGTGGCGCTCGGAGATGCCTGCCTGACGGGACAGAGAGCGGATCGACAGGTCGCCGCTCGGGTCGGCGAGGATCCGCCGCTGCACCGCGCGCAGTGCCGGGCTGCGTGCGTCGGGGCCGAGCGGCTCGGCGAACTGGAGCTGACCGCCCGGCCTGCGGTGGTACGTGACGAGGGACCTGGCGACCTGCTGGGCGGCCTCGCCGCCCAGGTCGTCCTCCACGAGGGCGAGGGCCAGGTCGAGGCCGGAGGCGGCGGCGCCCCCGGAGGTCGTGACGCGGCCGTCCCGTACCACCGTGTCCCGTGCGTCGGCCTCGACGGCTGGGAAACGACGGGCGAGTTCGTCCGCGAACTCCCAGTGCGTGGCCGCCCTGCGGCCGTCGAGAAGCCCGGCATCAGCGAGGAGGAAGGCGCCGGTGCCCACCGAGGCCACGCGCCGGGCCCGCCGGGCCATGGAACCCACCGCGTCGACGATCGCCCGATCGAGGGCAGGGATGCCGTCCGTGCCCGGCACGATCAGCGTGCCGGCCTTGGCCACGTCCGTCGTGTCGTGGTCCGGTTGGAGGGTGAGTCCGCCGGACGCGCGGACGGGTCCGCCGTCCAGAGAGGCTGTCCTCACCTCGTACCGGCAGGTTCCCGAACTCATCTCGCCCGCCGCGGCGAAGACATCGGCGGGCCCTGAGAAGCCGAGGCTCTGGACCCCGTCGAAGAGCAGGATGAGCACCAGGTGGGGCTGCTGCCCGCTCGTATGGTCCGGACTGTTCATTGCGACCTCGCTCGTACGCGCGTCATCCTGCGCGCGACTGTCATCCATGGGGGTGCTAAGCGGTCTCGGGGATAGGAAGGGCGCCGGCCCGCGCTTCGGACGGGCGGCGCCGGCGCCCTTCGATCAGGCAGCCAGCGGGGTCGGTTCGGCCGTCGCCTCGGCCTCGGCCAGCAGCTCGATGAGCGTCGCCCGGGCACGGGCCACGCGCGAGCGGACCGTTCCGATGGGGCAGCCACTGGCCTCGGCCGCCTCCGCGTAGGGCAGCCCCATCAACTGGGTGAGCATGAACGCCTCACGGCGCTCGTCGGGCAGCGCGTCCAGCAGGTCGAGCAGCGCGACGCCGTCTTCGAAGCCGGGCAGACCGCTCGGCTGGGCGCGTTCGACTGTCGTTCTCCAGTCGTCCGTGACGCACAGGCGTGGCCGGGCGGCGGCGTACCGGTAGCTGTCGATCACGGCGCGTCGTGCGATGGACAGCAGCCATGCTCGCGCCGAGGAACGCCCCTCGAACCGGTGCAGGCTGCCGAGCGCCCGCAGGAACGTGTCCTGGGCCAGGTCATCGGCGGCCTGGGGGTCGGAGGACAGATGCGCGACATAGCGGACGACGTCGGGGTGCAGGGCCCGTACGAAACGGTCGACGGCGGCCGGGTCTCCGGCGCGGGCGGCGAGCGCCCAGGCAGTCGTCGACTCGTCGAGCGACGCCACCGCACCGTCTATGTCCGCCTCTCTGCGTTTGTCGCGGGAGGCGGGCAGAACAGGAGTGATCACCTGATGTCCTTCTCGGGTCATCCGGCATCCGGCACGGCGGCACGCACGACCGTGCTGAGGCACGACGGCCGCGTGACACCGCTTGCGGATGGGTCCGGAAGTGAAGAGGAGATGGCCGTACGACGCGTACGGCCGATGCCCGAGGCGCGGGTGTCGATGACACGACACCCGGCTGCGGCCCCGGGGAACCGGCTGTCTCAGACGACAGCGGTCCCGGCCGGAGGCCCCCGAGGAGTGATCGAGTGAACGAGAAGAAGACTCCGCGGCACCCGTTCCGAGCGGGCGCGGTGCAGCCGGACGCCCAGTCCGCGTGGCGGCGCGACAACAGCGAACAGCAGCTGCAGGGGTGCGGCCAGCCAGCCGGCGACGGCCCGCAGGACACGGAACGCGGCACGCTCCCCATGGGCCAGCCACAGGCCGCACAGCAGCGCGGCGAGCGTGTGGGCGGCCAGCATGCCGAACGACGACATGCCGCCCATGTCGTGGCCCACGGGCCCCATGTGCCCCATGTGCGCCGCGTGGTCCGTGGCCATGTGACCCATGTCCATGGAGTCCGTGGGCATGGCGCTCATGTCGTGGCCCAGGGACTCCATGGCGTGTCCCGGGCCCTCCGAGCCGGGCGACGTGGTGTCCGGTCCCGCTGCGCTCGTGGCGGTCGACTGCGCGAGTTCGAAGACCGAGTGGAGCACGCCCTGGGTGACCACGACCAGGGATACGACCAGTGGAAATCCGCGCTCACGGCCCGCGAGGCTCCAGCCCGCACCGCCCGTGACGGCAAGTCCGGCCGCCAGTGCCCACCACGGGACGGTGGTGCCGGACATCAGGACGTGGCCGAGGGCGGCGAGCAGCACGCAGACGGCCGCGAACACCGCGGCCCGTATCGTGCGCGCACACCGTCCAGCAGTCATGACGGCCCTCATCCTCGCATCCGGGGTCCCGTCGTCATGGAGAGGTACGGAATAGGCCCCCGCCCTTCACTCAATCCCGGACCGGTGATGCAGAAAACGCCAACGGGCCGGAACTCGGTGCACGCTTCGGCCGACATGTGAAGGTGCGGGGTCTCTCCCGGACGGCCGCGACCCACCGCGTATCGGGCCGCGGCAGCAACCGCGGCCTGGGACTGCTCGCCGCGCAGGTCGCAGCGTGCCTCATCGCCTGCCTGCGCAGTCACGATCCGTGCGGGCAGCACGCACAGCACCCCGAACACTGCCGTATCCGCGTCGCGTCCACCGGGCAGGCCGCCGGTCACGTCCCGCCCGTGCCCGGGCGGACCACCACCGCAAGGGTCCTGATCCGACCGCTGCGTGCGAAGTGCAGCGTGAACGGCACGAGGTCGCCCTCGCGCCACGTCTCCTTCGCCCTCACGGTCACATCCGTGCCGAACGGAGACATGGCGAGGCTTTCGCCGGCCGGGACGGCGGCGGAGTCCACCGTCTGCCCGTACGCCGCCCGTGCGCCGGCCATGCGGTGGCGGCTGAGCGTGGCGTCGCCGCCGGTGGCGGAGGACGTGACCTTCAGCAGCCGGTCGTCCGCGCCGCCGGAGTTGGTGATGCGGAAGAACGCGGAGGTCTCCCGGGTGCTGCTGAACGGGAGGAAGACGCGCCCGCCGGTGACCGCGATCCGTGCGGGGCTGCCCGCGTTGCCCTGGGCGACCCAGGTGGTGAGGCCGCCGAGGGCGACGCCGCACGCGGCGACGGGCGCGAGCGCGGCGATCAGGCTGTCGGTGACTCGGCGCCGGGTCGGACGCCACAGGCGCTGTCCGGTCATCGGGTACCGCCCCGGCCCCGCGACGGCTGCCATGCCCGCAGGCGCAGACTGTTGCCGACCACCAGCAGGGAGCTCACCGACATCGCCGCCGCGGCGAGCATCGGGTTGAGCAGGCCGACCATGGCGAGCGGCACGGTCACCACGTTGTAGCCGAACGCCCACAGGAGGTTGACGCGGATCGTGCCCAGGGTGCGCCGAGCGAGCCGGACCGCGTCGCCCAGGGCCTCGATGTCACCGCGTACGAGTGTCACGTCGGCGGCCCCGATCGCCACGTCCGTGCCACCTCCCATGGCGATGCCGAGGTCGGCTCCGGCCAGCGCGGCGGCGTCGTTGACCCCGTCGCCGACAACCGCGACCCGGCAGCCCCGCTCCCTCAACTCCCGTACGAGGCCGGCCTTGTCCTCGGGCGTGCAGCGGGAGTGCACCTCCTCGATGCCGAGCGCGGCGGCGACCGCCCGCGCCGGTGCCTCCCGGTCGCCGGTGGCGAGCACCGGCCGCACACCGAGGCGCCGCAGCCGGTCCACGGCCCGGTAACTGCCAGGGCGTACGACGTCCCCGACCTCGATCAGCGCCTCGGCGGCCCCGTCGACACGGACCAGGACGGGGGTGTTGACGCCGGACTCCGCCGCCCGCAGCGCTTCGGTGAGGGCGGCGGGCAACTCCTCGTCCGGCGCGAGAACTTCGACCAGCCGCCCCTCGACCCGGCCGCGCACGCCGCGCCCCGCGGTCGCGGCGAAGCCGCTCACCTCCGGCAGCGTGACCTGACCGGTCAGGGCTTCACCCGACGCTCGAATACGGTCGCGCGGGGGCGCCCCCATGGCGTACGCGACGATCGCTCGGCCCAGTGGGTGTTCCGAGCCCTGCTCCACCGCACCGGCCAGCCGCAGCACCGCCTCGCGCCCGAGCCCGTCCGGCACGGCCGTGACCCTGGCGACGGTCATGTGGCCGGAGGTGAGGGTGCCGGTCTTGTCGAGCACGATCGTGTCGATATGCTGCAACCCCTCCAGGGCCTGTGGGCCCCGGACCAGGACACCGAGCTGCGCGCCGCGCCCGGTGGCGGCCATCAGCGCGGTCGGCGTGGCCAGCCCCAGCGCACACGGGCACGCCACCACCAGGACGGCCACGCACACGGTGACGGCGGCCTGCGGGTCGGCCCCGGCGCCCAGCCAGAACCCGAGCACGGTCACAGCGAGCGCCAGCACCACCGGCACGAACACCCCGGCCACCGCGTCCGCCAGCCGCTGCGCCCGCGCCTTGCCCGCCTGCGCCTCGGTCACCAGCCGGGTGATGCGGGCAAGCTGTGTGTCCGCACCGATCGCAGTAGCCCGTACGAGCAGCAGTCCGCCGACGTTGACCGCCCCGCCGACCACGGCCGAACCCGGTCCGACCTCGACCGGCTCGCTCTCCCCGGTGACCAGGGACAGGTCCACGGCGGAGTTGCCCTCCGCCACCACGCCGTCGGTGGCGACGCGCTCGCCGGGACGGACGACGAAGACCTGCGCGACCCTCAACTCCTCGACAGGGATCAGCCGCTCGGCCCCGTCCTCTCGTACCGCCACTTCCTTCGCGGCGAGTTGGGCCAGCGACCGCAGGGCCGCCCCGGTGCCGTTGCGGGCCCGCGCTTCCAGGAACCGCCCAGTGAGCACGAACAGCGGTACGACGACGGCCACTTCGAGGTAGACGTGCGCCGTGCCGTCGGAGGCTTCGGGCAGCAGGCTGAACGGCATCGTCATGCCCAGCACGCCCGCGCCGCCGAAGAAGAGCGCGTACACCGACCAGGCGAAGGACGCCGCCACGCCCAGCGAGACCAGGGTGTCCATGGTCGCCGTCGAGTGCCGCAGCCCGCGCAGCGCCCGCACGTGGAACGGCCACGCGCTCCACACCGCGACCGGCGTGGCCAGTACGAAACACAGCCACTGCCAGGCGCGGAACTGCAGGTCGGGAACCATGGACAGCAGGACCACCGGCACCGCGAGCAGCGCCGTGACCACCAGCCGCTCGAGCTCCTGCCGGGTGCCATCGGACTCCCCGCCCCGGCCCTCCTCGCGCTGCTGCTTCGGCGGCTCGGGCAGCGCGGCCGTGTACCCGGCCTGCTCGACCGTCGCCATGAGTTCGTCGGGGCTGACGTGCGACGGATGGCTCACCCTGGCGCCCCCGGTGGCCAGATTGACCGTCGCGGTCACGCCCTCCAGCTTCGCGAGCTTCTTCTCCACCCGCCGCACGCAGGCCGCACAGGTCATCCCGCCGACGGTCAGGTCGGTGGTCACCACAGAGGTGGCCGGTTCCGTGGTCATCAGCCGCCACTCCCGTGCTTGTTCATGTCGCCCATGTCCATGCCGCCACCGCCGTCGCCGCTCGTTCCGGAGCGCTGCATATCGGGCGCAACTGGGTCGACGGCTGCTCCGACGGCGTACGCCCCCGCGAAGACCAGGGCGAGCAGAAGAAGGAAACCGCAGAGAGCGGGCGGCGGCGCCAGTCTCCGCAGCGCGAAACCCGCTTCAGTGGAGGACTGCTGGGGCTCTTCCATCACCGGCCTCCTGACCTTGGTCGGACGGCTCGGAAATGGGGATCACGGCTGGATCCCCTACGGCCGTACCGATAGAGGAGTCGGGCCACGCAAGGAGCGAGTTCCGTGCGCCCCTGCCCTGTGGGGTACGCCACAACCGCCGGGGATTTCAGGCCGACCTCCACCGCGACGGCCCTGAGCCGCCACTCCCGTACCCCGGTACTGAGCAGGAGGACGGCAACGCCGGCACCGACAGGGACGGCAAGCTGGGTCGCTGGAGACCGTGACCGTGCCGTCCCAACCACTGTTGTCTTCACCCACGGGTGGCTTCGGCCCGGAAACGGTGCAAACACGGCCGGTGGGCCGGGCAGCAGAGCGAGCCGATCCCGACGCTTCGGCCATCGCGCTCACGCGATATCCCGCCGGTCCACGGCGTCGTGCCCATAGCGTGCCCGTAAGGGGGGACAACCACGGCCAACAGCGGTGCTACCAGACCCTCACGACTACAGCGGCACAACGAATCTGTGCAGGTCAGCAGCCATGCACCCCCTCAAGCGCCGTAGCTTCCCAAGCTGAGAGCGCCAGCCTGGACAGATCGCGGGCACGGCCCGAATCCCTGAGCTGTCGGAGCAACGTCAGACACCTCGGGCTCACCGTGCCTGGAGGCTCCCTACGACCCCGCTTCCCGAGAACGCGGGAAATACATCTGCCAGCCCCACAGATCCACTCATCGATGCAGGTCAGAAGCCCCGCATGCCGCCCCTGACCAAGCGCCTTCTAAGCGCCTGCTCCCTGCCTGCTCACAAGGCATGCTGAGTACCCAGCACCGAGCACGCCCCACGGTCGCCCCCACGAGCATCTTCTGTCATCACACCCCACTTCGTCGCCAACGAAAGTGCCTCCAACCACTGCGGGAACAAGGACATCAGCAATCCCTGTTCTCGCTGGCCAGAAGCACTTTCTCTGCGTCGGGGCAAGGTCAACGATCGCCCCACAATAAAACCCGTGTCAGTTGTAGACGTTGAATTCTGCGACTGACCACCAGTTGCTCGCGACATTGCCGGTATTGACGACCTTTATGTAGCGAGCGGTCTGAGTCGGGAAGGAAACCAGGTGGACTCGTTGGCCGTTCGCTACGGAAGAAACCTTGACCCAGTCGGTTCCATCCGCAGATACGTATACGTCTGCGCTCCGCGCATAGTCGCTGACACTGCCGCCGACATCCAACACAATCTTGTTGAAAATCTGCGTTTGCCCCATGTCCACTTGAATCCAGAGACCATCGTACTGCCCTGTTCCGGAGCTGTACCGATTGCCGGAATCGCCATCCAGCATGTTTCCGGGCGCATCCCACTGACTTGCATCCGAAGCCGTTGCGGTCCAACCCGTCCGCGGCAGCGCAGGACCTAGATCTATGACGCCGAACGAAGATCCACCTGCATCCACTCCGCTGGTTCCCTTCACGGAAACCGTAACCTTCCCCACCGGAAGCGCCTTCGGAACGTAAGCGCTGATGCTCGTGTCCGACCAGCTTTCTATTTCGGCATAGCTTGATCCGAAATACACCGTACCCAGCCCCTGCGCGTCACCGAAACCGGAACCGCGAATCGTGAACTTGGAGCGCGGCATGCCTTGGTCCGGCGCCAAACTGCTGAAGACCGGCGCCGGGAGGCTCGACAGCTTCTTGGTTGTGAACATCGCTGAGGTCCCGCTTGGCAGCGTATAGGTGTACGAGCCGTCGGTGGATATCTTGAAACTCTTACTGTCGGCGGTCCCGTTGAATACTACCGTGACCTGCGTCCCTTCCTTGCTGGTCCAGGTCTTCAGCTGGAGGCCGTTTGATACCGCTGTCGGAGCTGTGATCGAACCGGTTCCCCGCGAAGAACCGTACACATTGATGTCACCGATGGCCCACCAGAAACCGGATGCCGCGGTACTGACGATGCGAATGTACTGTGCCGTCCGGGTTGGCAACGTGACGGCAACCTTTCCTATGCCTCCGCTGCCGCTTGCGATCGCGCTGCCCCAATCGGCACCATCGTTCGACACGTATATCTGGTACTTGGTGACGTAGTCGAACGAATTGTTTACGCCGGTGTCGAGGACGATTTTGTCGAAGCTCGTAGGGCTCCCCAGATCGATCTGGAACCAGTCGCCGCTCGTCGGCCCATGCCCCAGACTCCACCTGGTGTTGATGTCGCCGTCGATCGCGTTCGCGGCCACACCCCAATCCGCCTGCGCGGAAGCCGTGGCGGTCCACTTGCTACGGCTCAGCGCCCTTCCTGTCGTCTGGACGGAAGCTCCGATCGGAAGGGAATACGTGACCAGCTTGTTTCCGGTACGGATGGCATTCTGATAGGGCAGGAGTGCCGGATCGTACGTGACAGTGACCGGACCGGATGCCGACGTGAACATGAAGTCGTGTGTCGGATCCGAGACCTTGGCCACCGCAGGGGTACGGCCGCTCTGCGCAGGGCCGGAATACGTGAAGGTGACGGCGTCGCCGGCGTTCAGGGTGTAATCGAACGAGTGCGTCCCGTCTGCGACGCTGAAGGTTTTCGCCGCGCTCCCCGAGTTGTACGCGATCAGGACCTTCGATCCGTCCGGGTTCTGGAACGCAACGTTCTCTATGCTTCCTTCCCCGAAGGTGTTCGAGTAGATCCGACGCGCTCCAGGCTTTACGAACTTGCTGGCGTGAGCGAGGGCGTAGTAGTCCACATTGTAGGACACCCGCCCGTTGGCCGGATCAATCGTGAGCAGGCCCCGAAGCATGGGTATACCGGCGGTGTCGCTGTTGAGCGGACCCATGTCGGGGTCGAGTGCGATGTTCCACAGCATCACCCCGTTCGCCCAATTGCGCGTGCCATTGATGATCCACGTACCGAGCGCTTCGCTGAACGCCGTCTGCTTGCTGTCCTGCCAAATGCCTCCCGTGGCTTCCGTGATGTAGGTCTCTTTACTCGGGTAGTCGTTGTGGACCAGAGTCTGGTGGTTCGGGTTGCCGCTGTAGATGTGCCATCCGGTTCCCGCGGTGTACTTGGAGGCAGCGGGGTCGCTGAAAATCGTCTCGGGATACGAGGGCACATCCCAGTTGTGGTCCCAAGCCAGAATCTTCGTGGAAATTCCGTTGGCATCGAACGCCTTGCCGATCTCCTGAATCAGCTCGGATTCCTGGTAGGCGGACAGGAACATTCCGGGCCAGGTGGGAGTGCCCATGGGTTCATTTTGCGGCGAAATATAGGAGATGGGTACGCCGGCTTCGCCGTAGGCTTCTATGAATTTGACAAAGTAGTTGGCCAGCGCAGAAACGTACTCACTCTTGAGAGTGCCTCCTATCATGGAGTCGGAGGTCTTCATCCAGCCTGGTGGGCTCCACGGGTTGGCCATGACCTTGATGGACGGGTTGAGCGAGAGAGCCTGCCGCAATGCCGGAATGATGTACGGCACATCATGCTGGATGGAGAACTTGGACAGCGTCGGATCCGTTTGTCCCGCCGGCATGTCGTTGTAGGAGTAGTTCCCGGACGCGTTGAAATCCGTGGCGCCCATCGGCGAGCGGAGCAGGCTGAGCCCGATGCCCTTCGAGGGGTCGAACAGCTTGTTCATCAGCTTGGTCCGCTCGGCAGTGGACAGCTTGTCGATGAGCCAGGCGGAGGAGTCGGTCATAGCCGCCCCGAAGCCTTGGACCTTTTGGTACTTGACGCTGTCGTCGATCTTGATCGTCAGCGGGTTGGCGGTTCTCTTTGCCTTGAACAGCACATCGCTTTGACCGGCAACCCATTTGTCGGCCGATACGTCCGTCAGCCACACATGCACGGAGTTGCCAGGTGAGGCTTGCTTCGGCTGCGGGGCGGCGACGGCGTTCCCGGAAGCCTGGGTCCAGGCGGCGGCGACGCCAATGGCGGTGGCGAGGAACTGGCGTCGTCCGAGACCGTAAGAGCTCATGGAAGATCCTCCTTCGGACCTGCTTGTTCAGTATTTTCGGAAGAGGGCGGGGCAGAATGCCGAGGTGGGGGACCGACGGTTGGGGTCGGCTCTACGGCGAAGTCGGCGCCGGCTCTGCGGTGCCGGTGCTCGGCTCCTTGATCACGAGCGGGTGCAGCTCCCACGCGTCGACCTCGAAGCCAAGGCGCGTACCCGGTGCGCTGCGGGCCTCAAGTCGCCACGGGCCTTGCCCTGTGGGGTAGAAGCGCAGGGTGAGGACCTGGCCGGTGGTGGTCAGGAAGATTTCGGCGATGGAGTGGTCGACGACCACGCGCAGGTCGACCGGCTGACCAGAGGGGCAGGGCATCCGGTAGGAGCCGCCGCGGGCCCGGGGGTCCAGTGAGGCGTGGTCGCGGTCGACGACCAGTTCGCCCGCGTCGGTATCGAGGCGGATGTCGAGGTACTCGGAGCCGTCCGGGGTGGTGAGCAGCCGCAGACCGGCGTTTCCGGTCGGCTCCAGACGGGCCGTCAGGTCGAAGGCGCGGCCCACGCTGCCGAGGTCCACCGGCTGCGGGCCGTGCGTCGCGCCTGCGGCGTGGATGGTGTGCTCGCCGCGCAGGGCGAGAAGTTCGGTGGCGGGCTGCTGGCGCAGCGAACCGTCGCCGTCGACGTGGATCTCGCGGGGCAGGGTGAGGACGCCGGCCCATCCGTCCGCGACGGCCCAGGCTTCGTCGCGGGCTTCCCATGACCAGCCCCACAGCAGCCACCGGTTGCCCGGTGCACGCAGCAGGGCGGGCGCGTAGCAGTCGGGGCCGTGGTCGACGGGTACCGCTGGGCCGGCCTCGAAGTGGCCGTCGTGCTCTTCGCCGATCAGGGCTGCGACGCTCTGCGGGCCGGTGGGTTCGGTCCATGCGCTGAAGATGAGGGCGCCGCGTCCGTCGGCTGCCGGAAGGTATTGAGGACACTCCCAGCCCTCGCCGGTGAGCTGGTCGGTGCCGCTGATCGGCTCCTTCTCGCGGGCTGCGAAGGGCCCCTGGTACGTCCAGGTCTCCAGGTCGGGTGAGCCGTAGAGAAGGGCGGCGGCGCGGCCGTCCGCGAGGGCGGCGCCGACCAGCATCCGCCAGCCGTCGCCGTCCTGCCAGACGTACGGGTCGCGGTACATGGTGCAGCCCTCGGGCAGCTCGGGGATGAGCAGGTCGCCCCGCGGGCTGAAGCTGTTGCCGCCGTCGTGGGAGACGGCGCAGGTGACCGGCTGGTGCTGGAACGAGCGGTCCTCGCGGTGCGCGGAGTAGAAGGCGACGAGACGGTCGCCGTCGGAGACGGCGTTGCCGGAGAAGCAGCCGTCGGCGTCCACGCCACCGGGGGTCGGGGACAGGGCGATCGGCAGCGGCTCCCAGGTCAGCAGGTCGGGGCTGCGGAAGTGGCCCCAGCGCACGTTCGCGTGGGTCGCTCCGTACGGGTTGTACTGGTAGCACGCGTGGTAGTGGCCGTCGTGGAAGACCAGCCCGTTGGGGTCGTTGATCCAGTTGCGGGGCGGGCGCAAGTGCGCGACGGGGTAGTGCGGATCGCGGGGTGTGGTGGACACACGCGTGCCTTTCGGTAAGTCAGAGGGGTCCGCCCAGCCGGCCCTTCGGGCCGGCTGGGCGGTGGCCTTCAGGCGGCGGGGCGGGAGGTGGCCTGAAGGCCCGTATGCGGCCCTCAGGCCCGGATACGGAAACCTGCGCTGAGCTGTTGCTCCCGCCGTGAGCTGGGGCCGACGCGGAGTGCGAACTCACCTGGTTCGACCACGCGGTGGTTGTCGGCCGTGACGAGTGAGCACTGCGAGGCAGGGATGCTGAGGCGGACGTCCAGGCTTTCGCCGGGAGCGATCTCGACCTGGGTGAAACCCTTCAGCTCCTGCTCGGCCCAGGTGACGCTGGTGGTCAGGTCGCTGATGTATGCCTGGACCGTTTCCAGGGCCGGACGGCTGCCGCTGTTGGTGAGTCGTACCGTGGCGTTGACGGTGCCGTCGACGGGGACGTCCGGGTCGTGCACGACGAGGTCGGAGTAGGTGACGGTGGTGTAGGTGAGGCCCTCGCCGAACGCGAACATCGGGTCCTGGGTGAGATCCGCGTAGCGGTCCCCGTGCTGGCCTCGCACCTGGTTGTAGAAGACCGGCTGCTGTCCGACGTGGCGCGCGAAGGAGACCGGGAGCCGGCCGCTGGGTTCGATGAGTCCGAGGAGGAGTTCGGCGAGGGCGCGGCCACCGCGCATGCCCGGGTTGAACGCCTCGATGAGTGCTGCCGCGTTCAGTGCCGAGTCCGGGAGGGTGCTCGGCTTGGACTGGGCGAGTACGACGATCATGGGTGTGCCGGTGGCGGCGACCGCGTCCAGCAGCGCGAGCTGGCCCCCTTGGAGGTCGAGCGTGGCCGTCGAGCGCACCTCACCCGTGAGGGCGATGGAGTCCCCTACCACCACGACCGCGTAGTCCGCGGCCTCCGCGGCGGCGGTGGCCTCCCGAAGCTGCGCCGGGTCGACCGGGGCCGGGGTGAAGACGGGTGGTAGCGGTTGGCCGTCGGGCCCGGTGGACCACTCGGGGTCCTGGTCGAGGCTTGCGATGTCGGCGCCGCGGGCGTGCGTGATGGTCCAGTCAGCCGGGGCGACGGCACGAAGGCCGTCGAGCACCGTCTCCACCGACTCCCGTGGATGCCCTTCGGGCATCCACGGGACCTGGCCGGTGGCGCCCGCCCAGTCGCCGAGCATGGCTTCCGGGCTGTCGGCGTTGGGGCCGATGACCGCGACCGTCCGCGGCTTGCCTCGGCTTGCGGCGCGGCCCATGCCATCCGCTGTCAGCCCGCCTTCGAGAGGCAGAACCCCGTCGTTACGCAGCAACACCAGGGAACGCCGGGCGGTTTCGAGGTTGAGGTCGGCGTGTGCCCGGCAGCCGATCACCTGTGCCTGCCGCTCGGAGTCGGGAGTACGCGGGTCCTCGAAGAGCCCGAGCTCGAACTTCAGCCGCAGAACCCGCCGTACGGCGTCGTCGATCTGCTTCTCTTCGACCAGGCCGCGGGCGACCGCCTCCTGCGCGCCCTCGAAGAACGCCGGGGTGGCCATGATGAGGTCGTTCCCGGAGTTGACGGCGACCGCAGCCGCCTCGACGTAGTCGGCGACGGTCCGCTGGTCGTAGACCATCCGGCCGACGTTGTCCCAGTCGGTCACCAGCGTGCCGGTGAAGCCCCACTCGCCCTTGAGTACATCGTTGAGCAGCCACTCGTTCGCGGTGATGGGCACCCCGTCGATCGACTGGTACCCGAGCATGAAGGCGCGGCAGCCGGCACGTACCGCCTGCTCGAACGGGGGCAGGAACCACGAGCGCAGCTTGCGTGGGCTGAGATCGGCTTCGCTCGCGTCGCGCCCGCCCAGGGTTTCGGAGTAGCCCGCGAAGTGCTTGGCGTACGCCAGCACGGCTGTCGGGTCGCCAAGACCCTCACCCTGATAGCCGCGCACCATCGCCGCCCCCAGTTCACCGATCAGGAACGGGTCCTCGCCGAACGTCTCGTTGATCCGGCCCCAGCGCAGGTCCCGGGTGATGCACAGCACCGGGGAGAACGTCCCGTGGATTCCGGTCGCCGCGATTTCGGTCGCGGCCGCACGGGCGACCCGCAGGAGCAGAGTGGGGTCCCAGGTGCAGGCCATGGCCAGCTGGGTGGGGAAGATGGTCGCGCCCGGCCAGAACGAGTGGCCGTGGATGCCGTCGTCGGCTGTCAGCAGCGGAATGCCGAGCCGTGTCTGCCGGGCCAGTTCCATGGCCTGAGGCATCAGGTCGGGAGACACATGCAGGACCGATCCGGCCAGCTTGGCCGTCACGATGTCCGCCAGGTCCCCGTGTTGTGCGTCGAGCATCAGCAGCTGCCCGGCCTTCTCCGGCAGGGTCATCCGTGACAGCAAGTCCTCGATTCTCGCTTCCACGGACGCTTCCGGATCCAGGTACGCGGCAGGGCGGACCGGCTGTCCCATTGATGGTCTCCAAGTGATGAGTCGTCACAGGTCAGAGAGTTGATGGCCGACGGCGGGCTGGTCGCGGGAGTGCGACGTTCTTCTGCCGGGTGTGTCGGCCGTGTGGCCGCCGCGGTCGACGGCGCCGCGTCGTACGGACGCTGCCGCCTGCCGCGGTGGGGCTCGCGCGCCGTCCGCCCGCCGCCCCGGGCGGGACCGGTGCGGCACAGGGCGGCCGAGGTGAGATGGGCGCAGGGGTGTCACTTCAGGCCGGTGGTGGCGATGCCGGCCACGAACTGGCGCTGGAAGATGAGGAACACGATCATCACCGGCAGCAGGACGACCATGGCGCCGGCGAGCAGGATGCCGAAGCGCGTGAAGGACTGTCCGCTGCTGGCCAGGGCGAGGCCGACGGGGAGGGTGTACTGGCTCTCGTTCTGCGCCACGACCAGGGGCCACAGGAAGTTGTTCCAGGAGCCGAGGAAGGTGATGATCCCGAGCGTGGCGAGGGCCGGCTTCGTCAGCGGCAGGATGATCCTCCCGAAGATGGCCAGTTCGCGGCAGCCGTCGACGCGGGCGGCGTCGATGAGTTCGTCGGGCAGGGTGGAGATGAACTGCCGCATCAGGAACACCCCGAAGGGCGTGGCCAGGAACGGCAGGATCAGCCCGAGCAGGGAGCCGGTCAGCTGCATGTTGGACACCAGCACGTACAGCGGTACGAAGGTGACGAGGCCGGGGATCATGAGCGTCCCCAGGACCAACAGGAAAACGGCGCGCTGTCCGCGGAACTCCAGCTTGGCCAGGGCGTATCCGAGCATCGAGCAGAAGATCAGGTTGCCCGCTGTGACAGCGAGGGCCACGATCACGGAGTTGGCGAACATGCTCGTGAAGTCGAGCGTGCTGAACAGCTCGCCGTAGTTGGCGGTCGTGGGCGCCGTGGGTATCAGGACGGGCGGGACTCTGCGGATGTCGGCCTCGGGCTTGAACGACCCGGACAGCATCCACAGGAAGGGCGCGATCATCAGCAGCAGGGCGCCGACGAGCGGTACGTATAGCCAGGGCTGGCCCCAGTTCTGCCGGATGCGGCGGCGCCTCAGGGCGCGGTCCGTGCCCGGTTGTGGCGTTCGGAGAGTGGAGAGGGTGCTCATGAGGCATCAGTCCTTGTCTCGCAGCACGCGGAACTGCAGCACGGTCAGCGCCACGATGAGGACGAAGATGACGTAGCCGGCGGCCGACGCCATCTCGTAGTTGCCGTTGCCGAACTGTTTGTAGGCGTACAACGTCGCCGACAGGGTGGAGTCCAGCGGTCCGCCGTCGGTCATGACGAACGGCTCGTCGAAGAACTGCAGATAGCCGATGCCGGTGGTCACAGCGGTCAGCAGCAGAGCGGGACGCAGGAGCGGGAAGGTGACCCGCCAGAACCGCTGCCAGGGCCCGGCGCCGTCGAGTTCGGCCGCTTCCATCAGGGACTGGGGTACGGACTGCAGACCCGCCAGCATGATGATCATGACGGTGCCGAGGTTGCGCCACACCGCCATCACGATCATGACGGGGAGGGCGAAGCGGGTGTCGGCCAGCCAGGCCGGTCCGTCGATCCCGAACCAGCCCAGGACGAGGTTCACCAGTCCCGCGCGAGGTTCGAGGAGCGTCTTCCAGACCACGGCGACGGCCACGATGCTGGTGATCACCGGCAGGTAGAAGCCGACGCGGAAGACGGCCCGGAAGCGGCGGATGCCCCGGTCGAGGGCAACCGCCGCCGCGAGCCCGGCGGCCAGGGTCAGGGGCAGGGCCACCAGGACGAACACGGCCGTGTTGCGCAGGGCCGTGAAAAACTGCGGGTCCTCAAAGAGCCGTACGTAGTTGTCGAAGCCGACGAACGCCACGTTCAGCGGCGTACGCAGGTCCGAGCTCTTGGTATCGGTCAGGCCCATCAGCAGCGACCACACCACCGGCAGCAGCATGAAGGCCGCGAACAGGGCAAGGAAGGGTGCGGCGAGGACCCAGGCAGCACGGGCCTGCCTGCCGCGCGCCGTGCTGCGGAGCGCGGAGGGCCGGCGATCGGCGCTCCGCTTCGGCCCCGCGGCGCTCTGCTTGTTGGTGTCGCCCGGCCCGGGGAGCGTTTTCGTGGACATGGATGTCATCCGTCCGTACGAGGGATACTCACGCGGCGGCGCTCAGCGGCCGGTGCCGATACTGGTGGCCTTGGACTGCAGCGTCTTCTGCACCTCGGCGACGGTGGCCTTGCCGAGGGTCAGCTTCTCCAGTTCGGAGTCGATGGTGTCGGCGATCTGCTGCCAGGTCGTGATGGCGGGCGGCGCCTTGCCGACCTCGAGCTGCTCGGCGAACGCCTTCAGGTTCTCGTCCTCGGTCAGCTTCCCCTCGGTCCACGCCTGGGGCGAAGGGGGCAGGCTGCCGGTGGCCTTGGAATAGACCGCGAGGTTGGCGGGCTCGGTAAGGAACTGGGCGAACTTCCATGCCGCGTCGGGGTTCTTGGCCTCCTTGAACACCGCCAGGTCGGTGCCGCCGGCGAACCCGGCGGGCTGCTCGGAGTACGGCACCGGCATGGTCTTCCACTTGCCGTCCAGCTGCGGAGAGTCCTTGTGGAAGGTGCCGCCGGCCCACCCGCCCTCCTGATAGACGGCGGTCAGCCCGTCCTGGAAGGCCTGCACGTTGTCCGCCCTGTCGGTCGGCGCCAGGCCCTGCTTCGGGACGCTCGCGTAGTCCTCCAGCGCCTTGGCGACCTCGGGCGAGTCGAAGGTGAACTTCCCGGTCTCGGCGTCGTAGATGTCACCGCCCTGCTGCCAGACCATCGGCACCCAGAAAATCCAGGAGTTGAAGCCCATCACCAGCCCGCTGGCATGGCGCAGCTTGGGGTTCTCCTCGCCGGCGGTGGCCTGAATGGCCTTGAGGTCCTTCAGGTATCCGGCCCGGTCGCCGGCCAGGGCGCCCTTGATGCCGGCCTTCGTGGTGAGGTCGGTCCGGTAGTAGATCGCTTGGGTGTCGGCGATGAACGGGACGCCGTACGAGGTGTTCTTGTACTTGGTGGTGTCCCACTGGCCGGGGTAGAAGTCCGAGGACTTGATCGACGTCGGAGTGGCCTGGAAGCCGTTCAAGGCGGCCATCTCGGCCATCCAGGTGCTGCCCACCATGGACATGTCCGGTGTGTTGCCGCCGGCTATCGCGGTGGTCAGCTTGTCGTGGGCGCCGTCCCACGGGACCGCGGTGATCTTGACGTCTGCGTCCGGGTTCTCCTGCTCGAACTTCTTGGCCAGCTCCTTCAGGTCCTCGTCGGGGTCACCCATGGACCACATGACCACCGTCCCCTTGGCCTTGCCCGCACCGATCTCGGCGGGCGCATCGTTGCCGGGGCCGGAATCCTCGCTCCGGCCGCAGCCGGTGGCCACCAGGGCTGCCGTGACGGTGAGGCACAGGGTCTGGACGGTTCTGACGGTGTGACGGGTGGTGATACGCATGATGCGGCTCCTTGCCGTTGAGCGATACAGGCGCGGGGGGCTAAGGGTGAGAGCGGGCGGACGCCCGGATGGGCCGGCGCACGGGTGGGGACCGTCTGCGGTGACAGCGGCATCGGCGGTCAGCCGCAGGGCGCGGCTGGAGCATCCGACGCGGAGTGGGTAGGGGCCGGGCGGGGTGGGCCAGGCGCGCCGTTCGGTGTCCCGGATCGGGAACGCGCGAGCGGAAGGGTGCATGTGGGCGGTGCCGCATGAACGCGTGTGCAGCCGCCATGGTTGCGAGGAAGGCGAGGCCGAAGTGGGTCGCCGAGGTTTCAAGGAGACGAGGGGCGGTGCGTCACCGGCGACGCACCGCCCGGCTGCGAGGCGCCATCACTTACGCACCGCGATGACGTCGCGTCAGTTCGAGCTCGGCTCTAACGTCGAGCCACGGATCACGAGGCTGGTGGGAATGATGCGCGAGGGGGCGGCCTCCGGCGATCTCCGCACATGGTCGAGCAGCAGACGCGCCGCCGCCTCACCCATCTCCCGCATCGGCTGGCGGATGGTGGTCAGTCCCGGATAGGTGTACGACGCCAGCTCGACGTCATCGAACCCCACCACGGCGACATCCCGCGGAATCCGCAGGCCGGCCTCGTGCAAGGCCGCGAGCACGCCGGCCGCCGAGGGGTCGTTGTGCCCGAAGACCGCGTCGAACTCCACGCCGTCCGCGAGAGCTTGCGCGACCGCGCTCCGGCTGCTGTCGAACAGGAAGTCGCCGCAGATGATGCTGCGCGGGTCGAGCTCGATCCCGGCCTGCGCATAGACATCCACGAAGCCGCCCAGCCGTTCCCGGGTGCAGCCGTACTCATCGGGACCGGTCACCACCAGAGGGCGACGGCGACCGAGGTCCAGCAGGTGGCGCGCCGCCTGCTCACCGCCCTCCCGGTTGGTGGTGGCCACGTAGGGGAATCCCGGCCGCTGGAAGCGATCGTCGATCAGCACCACCGGCAGTCCGGCTTCGTGTAGTTCCGTGATGGCCGCCAGGGCCCCCTCGGGCTCTATCACCAGCAGACCGTCGAACGACTTGGCAGCGACCTGCAGGCCCAGCCTGCGCAGTGACTCCTCACCGCGGTTCACGGTCAGCATGCGCAGTCCGAAGCCCTCGGCCTCCAGCGTTTCGACGACCGCCTGCACGATGCCGGCCCAGGCCCAGGCCATATCAGGGACCAGCATGCCGATCATCTGTGTCGTGCCGCGTGCAAGCCCCACTGCCCCGGCGCTCGGCACATAGCCGAGCTCCGAGATCGCCTCGCGGACCTTCAAGACGGTGTTCTCGTTGATCTCGCCCTTGCCGTTCAGCACCCGCGAGACCGTCGTCTTGCTGACGCCGGCCCGCGTGGCCACGTCGGCGATAGTGACTCCCATGTCACCTCCCCTCCCTTCCTGCAGAGGCGGAAGACGTCCTCCCGCACCGAAGGGTCGATCGTACAGACGCCCATGCAACCGGTACCGGAAGCGGTCCCGGAACCGGTTTCGGTACCGGTTCCGGAAGTGAAGCACCGAGAGGCCCGACCGGTCAACACCCCGGAAACAATTCGTTCACTGGCCGTTCTCGGTCTCGACGCTGTCGCGGAAGCCTGCCGGTTCACCACCCAGGTCGCCGCCCTGACCTGCTCGTTTGCCGGCCCCAACCCGCCATGCCCGAACCAGTTGGCGCGGTTCGCGACCAGCGGCGACGCTTGACGGCCTGTCGATCCGTACCAAAACAATCGCGCCCGCACCGTTGACGGCACTGGCCGGATTGCGCTTCATTGTCGGGGCACCCGATGTCATCGCTGACATAAGTCAACGATGACACCCCTGGTCGGTGCCGTGGACGTCGGCGCTGACAGGGCGTCACTTTTCGGTCCGTCCGTGCCGGGGCCGCAGTCACCGCTGCGCGGACGGCCGCAGGCAAGGAGACACCATGAGCTCTGCACGCGTATCCCGGCATGCCCGCATGCGGTTGATGGCGGCGGTGGCGACGGTCTGCGCCCTGTCCGCCGCGCCGCTGGCCCCCCAGGCCGTTGCGGCCGACACCCCGACGTACACCGAGACCTACAGACCCCAGTTCCACTTCACTCCGGAGAAGAACTGGATGAACGACCCCAACGGCCTCGTGTACTACAAGGGCGAGTACCACCTCTTCTACCAGTACAACCCGAACGGCAACTCCTGGGGCGACATGTCCTGGGGGCACGCGGTGAGCAAGGACCTCGTGCACTGGGAGGAGTTGCCGCTCGCCCTGTCGCACGACGACGAGGAGATGGTGTTCTCCGGCAGCGCGGTCGTCGACTGGAACAACACCACCGGTTTCGGCACGAAGAAGAACCCGCCCATGGTGGCGATCTACACCAGCGCCTATAAGGACGGCGGCAAGCAGGCCCAGTCGCTGGCCTACAGCACCGACCGGGGCCGCACCTGGACCAAGTACCAGGGCAATCCCGTCATCGACATCGGCTCCAACAACTTCCGTGACCCCAAGGTCCAGTGGTACGCGCCGACCAAGAGCTGGCTGATGACGGTGTCGCTGTCCGCCGAGCACAAGGTGCGGTTCTACTCGTCCAAGAACCTCAAGGACTGGGATCTGCTCAGCGATTTCGGGCCGGCCGGCGCGACGGGCGGCGTGTGGGAATGCCCCGACCTGTTCCCCTTGGCGGTCGACGGCGACAAGAACAACATCAAGTGGGTCCTGGTCGTCAACATCAACCCCGGTGGTATCGCGGGCGGTTCGGCTGCCCAGTATTTCATCGGCGACTTCGACGGCAAGAAGTTCACCGCCGAGGACAAGGGCACGTACACCCCGCCCACCGGCACGGTGGTGCAGGACTTCGAGAGCGCCGGCTTCGGTGAGTGGACGACGACCGGAACCGCGTTCGGCCAGGGACCGGCCGCCGGGGCGGTGGACGGGCAGGGGGCCGTCGAGGGCTTCGACGGCAAGGGCCTCGCCAACAGCTTCCACGCAGGTGACGGATCCACCGGCACCCTCACCTCCCCCCAATTCACCGTCGACAGCCCCTACTTGAACTTCAAGGTCGGTGGTGGGCGGCATCCGCACGAGGCCGGAACCGTCATGGACAGGACTCCGCCCGAGGGCACGGTCCTCGCCGACTTCGAAGGCGGCACCTACGGCGACTGGACGGCGACCGGGGACGCCTTCGGCACCGCACCGGCCACCGGCACCCTCCCCGACCAGGGACAGGTCTCCGGCTTCCTGGGAGACGGGCTGGCCAACACCTTCCTGAACGGCGACTCCAGTACCGGCACCCTCACCTCGCCCGAGTTCACCATCGACAAGAAGCACATCAACTTCCTTGTCGGCGGCGGCAATCACCCGGCCGGCTCCGACAACCCGACCGTCGTCGAGCTCCTCGTGGACGGCCAAGTCGTCCGCAGCGCCACCGGAAAGGACGCCGAGGCACTCAACTGGGCCTCCTGGGACGTCGGCGATCTCGCCGGCAAGCAGGCGCGGCTCAGGATCGTCGACGACAACACCGGCGGCTGGGGCCACCTCAACGTCGACCACATCGTGCTGTCCGACACCCAGGCCCAGCTCGTCTCCCAGGAGACCTCCGTCAACCTGCTCGTCGACGGCAAGGTCGTCCGCAGCGCGACCGGCGCCGACAGCGAGACCCTGGACTGGGCCTCCTTCGACATGCGCCCGTATGCCGGCAAGAAGGCGCAGATCCAGGTCGTCGACATGAACACCGCCGGCTGGGGCCACGTCATGGCCGACCAGTTCACCGAGGCTGACAAGCCCGCCAAGTCCGTCGTACAGCGCGCCGACTGGGCCGACTACGGCAAGGACTACTACGCGGCGGTGTCCTGGGAGAACGCACCGGGCGGCAAGCGCTACATGGTCGGCTGGATGAACAACTGGGACTATGGCCAATCCATCCCCACCTCCCCATGGCGCAGCGCGCAGAGCGTTCCGAGGGAGATGGCCCTGCACACCGTCGACGGCCAAGTCCGGCTGACCAGCAAGCCGGTGGGCAGCCTGGAATCCCTCCGGCAGAAGCGCCCGGCGACCGCGTCAGGCGTCACCGTCAAGAGCACCTCCAAGCCCCTGATCGGCCCCACGGCCAAGGGCAGGGCCCTCGACATCGAGGCCACCTTCTCCCTCAAGGACGCCGACCGCTTCGGCCTGAAGGTGCGCACCGGCGCCAATGGCGAGGAGACCGTCATCGGCTACGACACCACGACCCAGGAGCTGTACGTCGACCGCACCCGCTCCGGCGCCGGGGACTTCAACAGCACCTTCCCCGGCGTCCAGACCGCACCCCTGAAGCCCAAGAACGGCAAGGTCAAGCTGCGGATCCTCGTCGACTGGTCGTCCGTCGAGGTCTTCGGCGGCAACGGCGAGGCCGTGATCACCGACCAGATCTTCCCCGACCCCTCCAGCACCGGCGTCGAGGTCTTCGCCGAAGGCGGCACCGCCACCCTCAACCACATGCAGGCGTGGCAGCTGAAGTCCATCTGGCGGTGACGAGCCACAGGTCCGCGCGCCGGTCGGCCAGAAGCGGCTTCCGGCGTGCGGCTCTCGGCGAGGCAGGCGCCAAGAAGGGCGCGTGGAAGCGATCCCCACGAAACCTTGCCCGCACCGATGATGCCAGCCTGTGTCTCTTCCTCCCTTCGCAGGACGGCCGAGGGGGAACCAGGCGCCGATGGGCATTGCCGTGCGGTGCACAGTTCAGGAAGTGAGGATGGTGAGCGGCACTGAGTGCTGGGCGTCACAAACGCCCGGCTCAGCGTCCAACTACCGTGGCTCCGCATGACCCATACCGAGATCGAGATCACCGCGGAGCTGGTCCGGGATCTGCTGCGCGAACAGCACCCCGACCTGGCCGATCGTCCCCTGAGGCTCGGCGCGCGTGGCTGGGACAACCAGCTGTGGCGGCTCGGCGACGACCTCGCCGTCCGGTTGCCCTGGGCGACGCAGTCTGCCGATGCGCTGCTGCGCAAGGAGCACGCCTGGCTGCCCGCCCTCGCCCCGCACCTTCCTCTGCAGATCCCCGTTCCGCAGCGCCTCGGCGAGCCCTCCGAGCGGTTTCCGCGGCCCTGGATCGTGACCACCTGGGTGCCGGGCGAGCCCGCCGACCGCGCTCCCGCCACGCGTGCTGCGGAGGCGGCCGACACCTTGGCCGCCTTCCTGACGGCTCTTCACCGACCCGCTCCCGACGGGGCGCCCGCTGGCCGTGATCGCGGGGGGCCGCTGGCCGACTGTGCCGAGGGGTTCGCCAAGCAGCTCGCCTCGGCCACCGAGCTGGGGCTGATCCCCGACCCGGATGCCGTCCGCGCGGTGTGGGAGGACGCCGCCGCCGCGTCCGAGTGGGCGGGCCCGGCGCTGTGGCTCCACGGCGACCTGCATCCGGCCAACGTTCTCACCGCGGACGGCACCTTCTGCGGCGTGATCGACTTCGGCGACCTCTGCGCGGGCGATCCAGCCTGCGATCTCGCTGCCCCTTGGATACTGCTGCCGGACGCGGCCGCCGACCGCTTCCATGGCGCCTACCAGCCGGTGGCGGATGCCGCGACCCTGCGCCGCGCCCGCGGCTGGGCGGTGCTGCGCGCCCTCAGCGGCATCTGTATCGGAGAGGCTGGAGTCCACAGCCGTCCCGGCGGCAGGCCCACCTGGGGCCCACCCGCCCACGCCGCGCTGCGACGCCTCATCGCAACGATCCGCCGATGAACGCGCTGTCCACCGTCGGTGACAAACGCCCCCAAGGTTCGGCTCTGGCCCAGGTTTTGTAGAGGTAGGCAGCCGAGAAAGGGCCTGTCTCACGTGATCTCAGTTGCCCCGGATTGGGGAGCGGCGTCGATAGGGTGTCGCCATGCCCTATTCGCCGATGCCGTTCCAACTGGAAACCGCTCGACTGAGCTTGCGTCCGTGGACTGAGTCCGACGTCGACGTCCATCGCGTGCTCGTCGCCGAACGGGGTGGTGGCATGCCGTCGATCGAGGACAACCGGCGGATGATCGAGGATCAGCGCGCTGCGTCGGCACTGACAGGGATTGCTCTGCTGCCCGTCATCCGCCGCGATGTGGGTGACTTCATCGGGTATTGCGGGCTCACTGCCGGTCGGGCTTCCGTTGACGAGCCAGAGATTGCCTACGAGCTGTTCCGGCACGCGCACGGACAGGGCTATGCCACCGAGGCGGCGTCCGCGGTGCTCGACGCGGCGATCGCGACTGGGCGGAAACGGCTCTGGTCGACGGTGCGTCCCTGGAATGCGCCATCGTTTCGCGTCCTCGAAAAGCTTGGGTTCCAGCGCGACCACGTCTCGACCGAAGACAGCAGTGAACTGGTATGGCTCACCCGCTCCCTGCCGTAGAAGACGCGTTGCAGTCAGTTCGAACGGACAAGCAGCCGTCGGGTCGCACAATCCCGCAGCGGACGCCGACAACGCCCGTGCACCGCATCCACCGTGCGAGATCTTCCGCAGCAGGGGTCGTTGCTCGGCCAGCGGAATGTGGATCAGGGCGCATAACTGATCATTTTCAGAATGAGATCGGCGTCGGGATCGCTGACGACACATCCCGTCAGGCGCGCAGTCCCTCGGCTTATTGGACCCCTGTCACAGTTCGGGCGCGGCAGGCAGGATGATCGGCATGATCCACGCCTTGGATGATGCCACCTCATTCCATGACCTGTTCGCCAGACACCCCCGCCTGACCGACTTGGTCCTGGGGCCCAATGGAACGCGCTTGATCGCGTCCGTGCAGATCATCAACGACGAGGGAACCAGGCACGTTTCGTGGTTGTGGGAGGTGGACACCTCGGGTGAGCGCGAGAGCCGCCCCGTGGCCCGGTCCGTGCCAGGTGACTTCGCTCCCGCTTTCGCTGCCGACGGCACACTGCTGTTCCTCTCCGGCCGCGAGAACACGGATTCCGCCGCTGAGAAGAGCGAGAGCCGGGGTGTGGGGCTTTGGGCACTGCCTGAGGGCGGCGAGGCCCGGCAGATCGCCCACCACCCGGGAGACATATCCGCCTTCGCCGTCGCCAAGGACGCCCGTACGGTCGCCTACACCGCTGATCTGCTGCCTGGCGCGGTGAATGCCGAGGCACACGCCGAACTTCGCCGTGAGCGCGAGAGCGCCATGGTCCACGCGGTTCTGTACGAGGCGACCACGACCTGCGCCTTTGGCGCAGCCCTCGGCCCCGACGAACCCCACACCTTCGTCCTGCACTCCGACGGGGCTCCGGTGAACGCCGGCAGCCAGGGTCTGCCGGGCACAGGAGATATGGCGCTCTCGCCGGACGGATCGCTGGTGGCCTACACGCGGGCCGCGACGGGCCGCGCTCCCGACACGAATGTCGTGGTGGTCGCCGACGCGGCCACTGGCGCCGTGCGCCACACGTTCTCGCGCCCTGGTCAGCAGTACTACCGCCTGGCGTTCACGGCCGATGGCTCGGCGTTGGTCTGCCAGCGCCAGCGAGAGGAGACCTATGACACGGAGTGGCGAGTCACGCTGGTCGCGTTCGATCTGGTTTCGGGTGAAGAGACCAACCTCCTGCCGGAGTTCGACAACTGGCCGTGGCCGGGACGGGCGGTCCTGTCGCCGATCCGTGGGGACGCCACGCTGTGGTTCACCGGTGATGAGCGGGGCCACTGCCCGATCTTCCGCCGCGACGCGGACGGCACGATCACCCGCCTGACCGCCTCCGGCGCCTACGCCTCGCTCTGCGTGTCGCCTGATGGGACCACCCTGTATGCATTGCGCAGCACGATCGACAGGCCGCCTCGAGTGGTTCGGCTGGATGCCGTCACAGCCGATCAACAACCCGCCTTCCTCAGGGCCCCCGGCGACCTCGACTCGCTTCCCGACACGCTGACCGAGGTGCACGTCGAGGCTGACGACGGTTTCCCGTTGCGCGCCTGGCTTGCCCTGCCCGAGGGTGTCTCGGCCGAGCGCCCGGCGCCGCTGATCATCGTCCCGCACGGTGGACCGCAGATGTCCTGGAGCGCCTGGACGTGGTTGTGGAACCCATGGCCGTTCGTGGCCCGCGGCTATGCGGTGCTGCTACCGGATCCGGCGCTGTCCACCGGCTACGGGCAACGCATGCAGGAGCGCGGCCGGGGCCAGTACGGCGGTCAGCCCTACCGCGATCTCATCGCGCTCACGGTCGCGGCACTGGCACGCGACGACCTCGACGCGAACCGGACCGGCCTCGCCGGCTGGTCCTACGGCGGCTACTTGGCCAACCGGGCCGCGACCCTTACCGACCGCTTCAAGGCGACCGTCACCCACTCCGGGATGTGGAACCTGGAAGCGTTCCAGATCGACACGGAGATGCATGCGTACTTCCGGAAGGTCTTCGGCGACCCGCGGACGCAGCGCGAACGGTACGAAGCCAACTCGCCCCACTTCCACGCGGCGAAGGTGACGACGCCGATGCTGATCGTGCACGGCGGCAAGGACTACCGCGTCCCGATAGGCCAGGCGCTGAGCCTGCACAGTGATCTCCAGCGGCTCGGGACGCCCGTCAGCTTCCTGCACTTCCCGGACGAGGGCCACGCCATCGGGGCGCCGAACCACATTCGCATCATGTACGAGACGGTGCTGAACTTCCTCGACCACCATGTCCTCGGACAGGAGTGGCGGCGCCCCGCAATGCTTTAACTGACCCTCTTGGAGAAAGAGAGCGTTCCGCTGTGACGCATGCTCACGAGGAAGAAGTCCTGGCCCGGATCGCCAAGGGGCTGGTCTACACCGAGTCGGAAGCGGCCTTCCAGGCCCCTCGGCGCCGCACCGAGCAGATCTTCGAGTACAACCACACACCACCGAGCGAAACGGAGAAGCGTCGATCGCTGCTCGTCGCGATCTTCGGCTCGGTCGGTGAACGCACGGTGCTGCTGCCGCCGTTCCACGCCGGGTTCGGCAGCAACGTCCACATCGGCGACGACTTCTTCGGGAACGTGAACCTCACGTTCGTCGACGACGTGGACATCCGCATAGGCAACGGTGTCCTGATCGCGCCCAGCGTGACACTGACCACGACGGGACACCCGGTGCATCCCTCACGACGCGCTGACTTCGGACGGTTCTCGGAACCGATCGTGATCGAGGACAAGGTGTGGATCGGCAGCAACGCGGTGGTCCTGCCCGGCGTTCGCATCGGATACGGGTCGGTCATCGGCGCCGGCAGCGTCGTCAGCCGCAGCATCCCCCCGATGACCGTCGCACTCGGAACCCCTTGCCGGGTGGTCCGCTCCATCACGGACGAAGACCTCACCACTCGTACCGCCGGGCATTAGTGCTGGTTGCGGATCCCGCCACCCCTTCCCAGCCGCGCCGCGCGGGGCCTGGCTGCGGCTGGGCGAGCGCGCTTCGCAAGCACGATCAGCCGACACGGGCCCTGTCCTGCTGCGCCGTCCAGGCGCGGCAGGACAGGCTGGCCAGCGAAGCAGAGCGCGGTGGGCCGTTCCGCCGCCGGTGCTCAACGCACGTCACGGATGCGTGGCCAGCGGATCGAGGAACGTCAGTACGGAGGCGTCCTCCTCGATCAGCGGGGTGAGGACGGCGTTGAACGGAGCGCCGTACGGGGCGGCCAGGTGTGTCTTGAAGGCGTCCTCGTCCCGGTAGACCTCGAAGATCCAGTAGGCGCGCGGGTTGGCCGCCTTGGTGTAGATATCGAAGGCCAGGTTGCCTTCCTCTTCGCGCACCTTCAGGGCGTAGTCCCGGATCAGGCGGGCGACCTCGTCCTGAGCTCCCTCTCGGGCGGTGAACTCGGCGAGCAGGGTCTTCGTCATGGCTTCGTGTCCTTGTCAGTGGGTGGAGTCGCTGCTCTTCTCTTGGAACGCGGCGGCAAAACGGGCACGTTGCGGGCAGTCACTGAACGGCTTTCGGGCGGGCGACGGCCACGGGCGTTGCCGATTTGTGACGAGTGCAAGGCATTGACGTTGCCGGGGACCGGAGTCCATCATCCTGGCCAAGCAGTGTCAACGATGACATAAGTCAACGATGACACCTCGGGACGGCATGCCCCGATGCCGGCCGCTCGCCCGCAATCCCGCAGGAGTCGTTCATGTCACGCATCTATCGTCTGCCCTCCTCCTTGCTCAGAGCCGCTGCTTGCACGGGTGTCGCGGCCCTCGCCCTGACCGCCTGCGGATCCGGATCGGAATCGGGCACCGCGAGCACCGGATCGGGCAGCGTCAAGGTCGGTCTGATCACCAAGACCGACACCAATCCGTTCTTCGTGAAGATGAAGGAGGGCGCGGAGAAGGCCGCCAAGGACAACGGTGTCGAACTGTCCACTGCGGCAGGCAAGTTCGACGGGGACAACGCCGGTCAGGTCACCGCCATCGAGAACATGGTCGCCTCCGGGGTGAAGGGCATCCTGATCACCCCGAGCGACTCCAAGGCGATCGTTCCGGCCATCGAGAAGGCCAAGGCCCAGGGTGTCCTGGTCATCGCCCTGGACACCCCGACCGAGCCGGAGAGCGCGGTCGACGCCCTGTTCGCCACCGACAACGTCAAGGCCGGTGAGCTGATCGGCGAGTACGCCAAGGCCGCCATGAAGGGCAAGGACGCGAAGATAGCCACCCTCGACCTGGCGCCGGGCGTCTCCGTCGGCGTCCAGCGGCACAACGGCTTCCTCAAGGGCTTCGGCATCAAGGAAGGCGACCCCTCCATCGTCTGCTCCCAGGACACCGGAGGCGACCAGGCCAAGGGCCAGACCGCGATGGAGAACTGCCTCCAGAAGGAGCCCGGCATCAACGTCGTCTACACCATCAACGAGCCCGCCGCGCTGGGCGCGTACACCGCGCTGAAGGCCAAGGGCCGGGAGAAGGACGTCCTGATCGTCTCCGTCGACGGAGGCTGCACCGGGACCGAGGCCGTCAAGGACGGCACGATCGCCGCGACCTCGCAGCAGTACCCGCTGAAGATGGCCGCCGAGGGTGTCAAGGCCGTCGTGACGTTCGCCAAGGACGGCAAGAAGGCATCCGGTTACACCGACACCGGCGTCACTCTCATCACCGACAAGGCGCAGGACGGGGTCACGTCCAAGGACACCGCTTACGGCCTGGAGAACTGCTGGGGCTGAGCCGCCACCCCCAACTGCCGCCGTAGCTGCCGCCGTTCGAAATCCCTCAGCGGGGCGGCCGTCCCCTCCTCCCCGACCCGGGGACGGCCGCCCCCTCGTCCTCTTGCCGTCCGACAAGGACTGAGCTTCCCGTCCGACACGGACCGACAAAGACTTCTGTCTTCCGACAAGGACCTCGCATGACTGCCACGTCCACGCCCCCGAGCAAAACCTCGCCGTACGCGGAGCTCAAAGCACCGACGACGGCCCGCCAACTGCTCACGGCACCGACCACCGGCCCGCTGGTAGCCCTCCTCCTGGCCTGTGTCTTCTTCTCCTTCTCGACCGACCAGTTCCTCACGGGCGGCAACTTCTCGCTGATCGTGCAGCAGGTCATGGTCGTCGGCACCCTCGCCATCGGCCAGACCCTGATCATCCTCACCGCGGGCATCGACCTGTCGTGCGGTGCCGTGATGGCGTTCGGCAGCATCGTGATCGCCAAGATGGCCGCCGAGGGATCCTTGCCCCCACTCGTCGCCATCGCTCTGGGCCTGGCCGTCTGCGGCGGCTTCGGCCTGCTCAACGGGGCGCTGGTGCAGAAGATCCCGCTGCCGCCGTTCATCGTCACCCTCGGCATGCTCAACGTGGCGTTCGCGCTGACCCACATCTACTCCGAGGAGCAGACGGTCACCAACCTGCCCGGCCCGCTGACGGCCCTCGGGCAGACCTTCCCGCTCGGCAAGACCGACATCACCTACGGCTCGCTGGTCACCATCGTCCTGTTCCTCCTCCTCGCGTACGCGCTGAGCAGCACCGGTTGGGGCCGGCACGTCTACGCCCTGGGCAACAGCCCTGAAGCGGCGCGGCTGAACGGCATCCGCACCTCCCGGCTGACCATCGGCGTCTACACCGCGGCCGGCGTGCTCTACGGGATCGCCGCCCTGCTGCTCATCTCCCGCACCGGAGTCGGCGACCCCCAGGCAGGGCAGACCGACAACCTCGACAGCATCACCGCCGTGGTGCTCGGCGGCACCAGCCTCTTCGGCGGCCGCGGATCGGTCCTGGGCACGTTCATCGGCGTCCTCATCGTCGGCGTCTTCCGCAACGGCCTGCAGCTGATGGGCGTCGCCTCGATCTACCAGACCCTGATCACCGGTGTCCTGGTGATCCTCGCGGTGACCGTCGACCAGCTCTCCCGGAAGAAGGCCCGATGACTGCCATCTCCTCCCCGACTCCTGTGCTGCAGGCCCGCGGTCTGGTCAAGCGCTATGGCCATGTCACCGCCATCGACGGCGCCGACTTCGACCTGCTGCCCGGTGAGGTCCTTGCCGTCATCGGCGACAACGGCGCCGGCAAGACCAGCCTGATCAAGGCCCTCACCGGTGCGGTCGCCCCCGACGCGGGCGAGATACGCCTCAACGGTGAGCCCATCACCTTCTCCGGTCCGCAAAGTGCCCGTGCCCACGGCATCGAGACGGTCTATCAGGACCTCGCCGTGGCCGCCTCCATGGACATCGCCTCGAACATGTTCCTCGGGCGCGAGCTTCGCCGCCCCGGCGTCCTCGGCAGTGTCTTCCGCATGCTGGACAAGAAGCGCATGCGTCAGGAGGCCGCCGAGCACATGGCCGACCTGAAGATCGGCCTGCGCTCGCTGACGCAGTCGGTCGAGACCCTCTCTGGCGGACAGCGGCAGGCCGTCGCGGTCGCCCGTTCCGTCGCCTGGGCCCGCAGCGTCGTCGTCATGGACGAACCCACCGCCGCCCTCGGCGTCAAGGAGTCCGGTCAGGTCCTCGACCTCATCCGCCGCGTCCGCGACAAGGGCATGCCTGTCGTCCTGATCAGCCACAACATGCCCCACGTCTTCGAGATCGCCGACCGGATCCACGTTCACCGGCTGGGTAGGCGCGCTGCCGTGATCAAGCCCTCCGACTACTCCATGGCGGAGGTCGTCGCCATCATGACCGGCGCACTCACCGTCGACGAGGCCGGAGGTACGGTCGTAGCGGATTCCGAGGCGGCGAAAGCCGCAGGCGTCCAGGCCAACTGACGTACAACTGAAGCTACTCACAGGTTCCGGCCGGGGCCGCGGCCGGAACCGACGAGCACAGGAGACCGTTTCCTCCATGGCAGCGAACCGCCGCCCCACCCTGGCCGACGTCGCCCGAGAAGTGGGCGTCAGCGCCAAGACCGTCTCGCGTGTCCTCAACGAGGACGGGCCCGTCTCGGCGCAGACGCGGGAACAGGTACTCGCCGCGATGGCCAAGCTCGGCTTCCAGCCGAACCTCATGGCACGCAACATCCGCGTCGGCGGTCCGGACACCACCATCGGACTGGTCATCCCCGACCTCGGCAACCCCTTCTTCGGAGCCGTGGCCCGCGGCATCGAGGACACGGTCCGAGAACGTGGACTCACGCTGCTCATGGGCTCCTCCGCGGACGACCCCGACCGCGAACGCGCCCTGACGGCCAAGTTCCTCGCCCGGCGCGTCAGCATCCTGATCGTCGTGCCGTCCGTCGGCGCCGACCACTCCCCCCTCAAGTCCCACCGTACGGCGGGGCTGCCCATCGTCTTCCTCGACCGACCAGGAGTCGGCCTGTCCACGGACAGCATCGTCAGCTCCAACCGTTCGGGAGCCCAAGACGGCGTCGCCCACCTGATCGCCCACGGGCACCGCCGCATCGGATTCGTCGGCGACCTGCCCGTCAAGCTCTACACCCGCCGCGAACGCCTCGCCGGATACCGCGCGGCCCTGCAAGAAGCCGACATCCCCTACGACCGCTCGCTCGTTGCCAACGCCCACGACCAGCCAGGCGCCGAGGCCGCGACCTCCCAACTCCTCGAACTGGCCGATCCCCCCACGGCCCTGTTCGCCGGAAACAACATCATGGCGCTCGGAATCGTCGCCGAACTCGCCCGCAGCAAGCGCAAGGATGTCGCCGTCGTCGCCTTCGACGACGTATCACTCGCCGAGGCACTGGAACCGGCCCTGACCGTCGTCGCCCAGGACCCCGAAGAAATCGGCCGCAGCGCCGCGGCCACCGCCCTGGCCCGGCTCGACGGCGACCGCTCCCGGGCTCGCACCATCACCGTTGCCACCCGGCTGATCGTCCGAGGCTCGGGGGAGCAACCCGCGCCCAAGCCGTAGGCGGCATGGCCCCGTCGGACGACGAATCACATGGTCTGGCCAGCGACGCAACCCGCCTGATGCCCCATCAGAACGAGCGTCAAATGAGCGTCACGAGCGTCAAGATATCGCCCGTAACGCCCACACCGCACATAATGCGCACGCACAAAACCCCAGGTCAGACGCCCTTTGTGACCGGTTCAAGGATCGCGACGCACTCCACATGATGCGTCATCGGGAACAGGTCGATCGGAGCCCAGGTGATCAATAGGTGTCGGCCTCGCTTTCGAGGCCGACACGGAAGACGGCAGCGAACGGTCGGCACCGGGCTGAACCGACCCGCTATCGCTGGCCACTTGCACTTTGGAATCTCATCCCCTAGGTCAGCGACGTGGTGGAAATTCATACACTGAAGCGGAACTCCACCACTTCCCCGTTCGACATAAAGTCGCCCACGCCTTGCATTCAGCCCCGCCCTCTGCGCGGTACCACTACCAAACCGCGCTCAACCAAATCTGCGGCTACGACGGGGCGCACCGTGGGATGTACCCCCACTCACAGCGGTCACGCAGTGCGCTTACAACAATGATGGTGGCGACTGCGAACAGGGCGGCTGCCAGACTTCGCTCCACCGCCTGAAACTCGAAGCCCTCCCCACCCAGCACGGAACCAGCACGGGACAGGTCACCAGGGATGACGAGGGGTGCCCACAGGTCAGCACCGAACCAGCACCGGCACCACCGACGAGCCCCTCATTGACGGAACGACAGCCCTCTGACCTGCACCTTTGCCGAATCAGCACACTTATGGTAAGCAGCGTCCCAAAAATTTGTGCAGCAGCCTCATGATCCCCGAGACTAACGGCCGGGTCGGACATCACGGGCGGCTACTCCCGTATCGGCCTCTCCTGGCGACCTCAGCGCTGTCCGCATCAGGCGTCCCCATACGCCTCTCCCCCCAGCTCGAACCCCGCCGTCCCCGCCGTGGCATCGGCCAGCCACGCCCGGAACGCCTCCACGTCCGCGTCCGGGAGGGCGATCTCGATGGTGACGGCCTCTCCGTAGCGGACGTCGCGTACCTCACGCCCCGTCGACCGCAGGTCGTTCTGCACCTTGCCGGCCCGTTGGTGGTCGACGGTGACGGTGGCGAGACGGAAACGTTTACGTGTGATCGTGCCGAGGGTGTCGAGGGCCTCGCCCACCGCTCCCCCGTACGCCCGGATGAGGCCGCCCGCGCCGAGCTTGACGCCGCCGTAGTAGCGGGTGACGACGGCGACGACGTACCGCAGGTCGCGGCGCAGCAGCATCTGGAGCATCGGGACGCCGGCCGTGCCACCCGGTTCGCCGTCGTCGCTCGCCTTCTGTACGAAGGCGTCGGCGCCGATGACGTACGCGTAGCAGTTGTGCGTGGCGTCCGCGTGCTCCTTGCGGACGGCCGCGATGAACTCCTGGGCCTCCTGTTCGGTGGCCGCCGGGGCGAGCGCGCACAGGAAGCGGGAGCGGTTGACTTCGGTCTCGTGCACGCCTGCGCGGGCCACCGTGCGGTACTCGTCCTGCATCGGGCCAGCGTATGTGCCCCGCGCGAAGGTGCCGCACGCGTGCGTCCCGTCGGGCCGCCGCCCGGTGCGGAGATCAGCCCTTCTTGCCCCGCTGCTTCTTGCCCCGCGGCACGGTCACGTCGGTGAGCAGCGCCATGCCGGGGCCGAGGGAGGACCAGGTGTCGCCGTACCAGGCGAGGACCGCGATGGCCGACGTCGGGAACTTCGTCCGGACCTCGTCCAGCGCGTCGTCGAGACTGCCCCCGGCCAGGGTGAGCACCAGCTCCTCGAGCCCGGGATTGTGCCCGATCAGCAGCAACGTCCTGACCTCGTCGGGCACTTCGCGCACCGCTGCCAGCAACTCGGGTACGTCGGCCGCGTACAGCCGCGGATCGTGGCGTACGGGAGGAGGTGTGGCCCATTCGGCCGCGGCCAGTTCCCAGGTCTGGCGGGCGCGTACGGCGGTGGAGCAGAGCGCGAGGTCGGGCAGCCAGTCGGCGGCGGCGAGAGCACGGCCGGCGGCCGGGGCGTCACGGCGGCCACGTGGCGCGAGCGGTCTCTCGTGATCGGCGACGCCGTCCGGCCAGGCCGACTTGGCGTGCCGCAGGACGATCAGGCGGCGCCGCGGGGGCGCTCCGGCAGGCGCGTTCATGACGGGATCCCGCGGCCGATGTCACGGGTGAGTTCGAGCCCGAGGAGACGGTCGGCGTAGGCGTACGTCTCGAAGCGGGCGCCGTCCGGAACGGTCTGGGACGTCGCCACCCGGCGCAGTACGTCGAGTACGGCGGGCACGTCCAGGTCGTCCTCCCAGGCGGCGCGCAGCTGCTGGCGTACGGGATCGGGGATGGGGCTGGAGGGATGCGTGGCCCAGGTGGCGACGGCTCCCCGCCAGTGCGTGAGGACCTTCTCGGCGTCGGCCAGGCCGGCCTCGTCGAGCCGGAGGGGATCGCGGCGTGGCCGCGCGAGCAGGGCGAGACGCAGGGCCGAGGGGTCGCTCCCCTCAACGCCCTCACGAACCGGACCGCTCTCGTCATCGGCCGCGACCTCGTCGTGCACCGGGGCGACCTCGACGCGTACGCCGTCCGGCGCCTCGTCGTCGCCTTCGGGGGTGGCGGGACCGGCGACAACATGGAGCACCTGCGCCTCACCCAGCGGCGGTTCCCCGGCGCGGGGGTCCTCGAACGGCCGGATGCCGAGGGCCGATGCTCGCTCGCGGAGTTCCGGGTGCCCCTCCGGGGCGGTCAGCACCGTCCAGACGGGCGTCCCGTTCAGTTCCAGGGCGCGTACGAGGAGGTCGGCGACCAGGAGTATCCGCAGGCCGGTGGTGTCGGCACGCGGTACATGGGCCTCGACGCGGGTCAGGCCGCGGCGGGCGGGAGCGGCGTCGGCGGGCTCGCCGGTTCGGGCGTCGGTGATACGGAGCACGGGGTGAGCGTAGGCCCGCGGGAGGCCGGGCGCAGGGAGACGTGCGTCATTCGGTATCGGGGCGGTGGCGGACGCGGCTGTGAGCGGTCGATCCGAACCGCCCCCCGGCTGCGGCGGCTCAGGAGAGAGTGTCCGTTATGCGGCACTATGGGTGCTGTGGCGGCGGTGCTCGACAGCCGACGCCCTGAGGCCGGCCGGCGGACAAAGGGGTTCGGGCGTGCGTGAGTTGATGGTCATCGAGGCGCCCTCCGTGCTCGGACTGCGGCCGTCCGGGGTACAGGACCTGCCGGAAGCCCTGCGCGACGCCGGGCTGCTCGACCGCCTCGGGGCGGTGGTGGCCGGGCGGGTCGAGGCGGCGGCGTACGACCCGAGGCGGGACGCCGACATCGGGGTGCTCAACCCGGTCGGCATCGCGCGGTACTCCGTCGAGCTGGCCGACGCCGTGGGTGGCGTACTGGACCGGGGCGGCTTCCCCGTCGTCCTCGGCGGCGACTGCAGCATCCTGCTCGGCAATCTCCTCGCCCTGCGCCGCCGGGGGCAGTACGGCCTGCTGTTCCTCGACGGCCACACCGACTTCTACCAGCCGTCCGCGGAGCCGACGGGCGAGGTGGCCTCGATGGAACTCGCCCTGGTCACGGGCCGCGGACCCAGCTTGCTGACCGACCTGGAGGGCCGGGGTCCGCTGCTGAGGGACGAGGACGTCGTCGCCCTCGGCTTCCGCGACACCGAGGAGTCCACCGCGGCCGGGATGCAGCCGCTGCCGCCGGGGCTGCACGCGCTCGACCTCGATGCGGTACGGGCTCTCGGCGCCGACACCGCCGCGCGCCAGGCGGTCGAACGGCTGACCCGGGGCGGGAGCGGCGGGTACTGGGTCCATCTCGACGTCGACGTACTGGACGACGCGGTGATGCCGGCCGTCGACTACCGCATCCCCGGCGGACTGACCTGGTCGGAACTCGAGAGCGTGCTGCGGACGGCGCTGGCCGGCGAACGAGCCGTCGGCTTCGACGTCACGATCTTCAACCCCCGCCTCGACCCCGACGGCAGCATCGCCGCCCGCCTCACCGAGTGCCTGTGCCGGGGGCTGTCGGCGCGGCACACCGCCCCCTGAGGCCGGCCGTCAGTCGGCGGTCTTCTCCCAGACCGAGACATGCCGGCGGCTCTCGCTGGTGAACGGCGTCCGGTCCCAGTCCTCCCAGCGGTCGCGCAGCCGCAGTCCGGCGAGCCGTGCCATCAGATCCAGTTCCGAGGGCCACACGTACCGGAACGGGTAGTACTCGTGCTTCGCTCGCCCGTCGACGATGGTGACGTAGTTCGAACTCATCGCCTGGGTGGCGACGTCGTAGATGTCGAACGCCCACTGTGTGGGGCTGATGCGGAACGGCACGGCGTTCTGCCCCGGCGGCAGCCGGCGCAGCTCTGGCACCCCCACCTCGATGACAAAGCAGCCACCGGGCCGCAGATGGGCGGCGGCGTTCTGGAAGCAGGCCACCTGGGCGTCCTGCGTCGTCAGATTGTTGATCGTGTTGAAGACCAGGTAGGCGACCGCGAACGTGCCCTCCACCCGCGTCGTGGCGAAGTCGCCGATCGTCACCCCGACGGTGTCGCCGCCGGGCTTGGCGCGCAGCCGGGCCACCATGGCCCGCGACATGTCGATGCCATGCACCGGGATCCCGCGCCGGGCCAGCGGCAGCGCGATCCGGCCAGTGCCGACGCCGAGTTCGAGCGCCCGGCCGTCGCCGGCGAGCTCGGCCAGCAGGTCGACCGCCGGATCCACCGCCTCCGGGCGGAACATGTCCGCAGCCGACTCGTCGTAGCCGACCGCTACGTGCTCCCCGAAGTAGCCGTCCTCATCATGCATTCGGGGAACGTACCGCCCACGGCCCGTCCGACGCCCGCGATTTTTCAGCCCTGGGGCAGGGTCGCGCGCCGCTCAGTGCTCGGCGAAAACCCCGTCTGGCACATACGTATCGGCCTCGGCGTTTCGGCCATTGTCCGGCCCAGGGCCGACCGCATGCCCCAAGGGTGGATGCACTCCGCACCTGACGCTTTCCGTGCTCCCGTACGGAATCCACGCCGTCTCAAACACGTGTGTTCGATACACCTCCCGCGTCGTTGACTCCATTGGCGTTCGCCCGCGCTGATCCGTTCACAACGACCTTGCAGGAGAGTCCAGTTGACCTCAGCCGACACCAAGGACACGCAAGCCGTCACTCCGCCTCCGCCGCCGCCCGCCGAGATCAGCTACACGGGCCAGTACTCCATCAACCCGCTCGGCGAGGTCTCCTTCCGCAAGCTCTGTGGGCAGCTGCCCTCTGTGCTGCGCCGCATTGCCAGGATGTCGTGGGACGTCGACCGACGGGCCGTCGTCCTCCTGCTGGTCTGCCAGCTGGTCACCGGCGTGGCCGCCGCGGTGCTGCTGGCCGCGATGGCCGGGGCCATGCGCCCCATCCTCGGCGGCGGTTCCGTCGCCGACCGGCTGCACGCGGCTCTGCCTGCCCTCCTTGTCGTGGCCGGTGCCAGCGCGCTCACGCGCGGTTCGGCTGCCGTGTCCACGTACGCCGAGCGTCGTATCACCCCCAAGCTGACGACCGTGACGGACACCGCGCTGGTCGAGGCGGTCTGCCGGGTGGAGGCGGCGGCCTATGCCGTGGACGGATTCGCGGACCGGCAGGAGGCGGCGGAGATGGGAGTGATGCGTACCCACGTCATGGTCACCGACGCCCAGCGTTTTATGTCGGCCCTGGTCAAGATGGTCACGGCAAGCGGCGTCCTGTCGGTCCTCAACCCCCTGATGCTCCCCCTGCTCCTGCTCGCCGTGCTCCCGGCCGGCGTCGGCGCGGTGCTGAGCGCCCGGGTCGACTACGAGATCCACTACGCCAACGTCGCCGACCGCAACGTCAGGGGCATGATGCGGTGGTGGTCGACGACGCCGAAGTACGCCGACGAGGTCCGCGCCAACGGGATGACGGACTACCTGCTGTACTGGTACCGGTCCCTGTCGGAGCGGGTCGACGCGCGCACGCTGACCGCCGCTCCCCGGACGCTGCGGATCGCCTTGGTGTCATCGGTGGTCGGCGGGGTGTTCCTGGTCGCCACCTGGGCGGTTCTCGCCTGGCTCGCCGTGACCGGCCGGGTCGCGCTCGCCCTCGCCGCGACGGCTGTCGTCGCGGTCCAGACGACGCTGGCGGCGCTGTCCCAGGTGATCATCAACGGGGCTGCCGTGTTCCACACCAGCCTGTATCTGAGCGATATGCAGGCCTTCCTCGACGACGCCGAGGCGCGGGCGCCGGACCGCGGTGAACTCGCCGTGAGCGCGCCCGTGGAGGAGATCCGGCTGGACGAGGTCACGTACCAGTACCCGGGGAAGGACAAGCCGGCCGTCGACCGTGTCTCCCTGACCCTGCGGCGCGGGGAGATTCTCGCCGTCGTCGGGGTGAACGGTTCCGGCAAGAGCACGCTGACCCGCCTGATCACCGGGATCTACCTCGCGGACAAGGGCCGCGTGACCTGGAACGGCTCGGACCTCGCCCATATCGCCGAGGCCACGGTCTGGAACCGCACCGGTCTGGTCCCGCAGATCTTCGCCCAGTGGCCGCTGCGGGTGCGGGAAAACGTGACGCTGGGCCAGCCGCGGACCTTCGGCGACGGAGAGGTGTGGGAGGCGCTCGACGCGGTCGGTATGCGCGAAGCCGTCGAGGACCTGCCCCATGGCCTCGATACGCTCCTCGCCCGCGAGGTGTTCGGCGGAGCCGAACTGTCCGGAGGACAGTGGCAGCGGCTGGCCTGCTCCCGGGCCCTGTACCGGCGCCCGTCCCTGTTGATCCTCGACGAGCCGACCTCGCAGATGGATCCCCGCGGCGAGCACGCGATCTTCGAGGAGATCAAGGCCATCGCCGGCGACCGCATCACGATCGTCGTCACCCACCGGCTCGAGAACACCAAGGTCGCCGACCACATCGTGGTGATGGACCAGGGCCGCATCACCGAACAGGGCGGATACGAGGAACTCGTCCACGCGGACGGCACCTTCGCCGAACTCCTCGCACTCTCCCAGGACCGATAGTGCCCTCGACATGACGTCCAGGATCCGCGACTCCCTCAGCAATGAAGACAGTTCGTCAGCAGTGAATCAGCAAATCCGCAGCTTCCTCAGACCGACCGGCAATGACTACGAGCAATAGCGGTCGGTTGTACGGCACTTCCGTCAGTCTGCGGGTCGCCGGTTCGACATGACGGTTCGGCGGTGGCGGCGAGCAGGGCGGCGTCGTCGTCGACCCGGTCGGGGGTGTTCAGCAGTTCCAGGGCCCGTTCGGTGATCTGCTGGGGGTCGGGGCGGGCGGCGGCGGGCAGCGCGTCGCAGGTCTGGCGCAGGGCCGCCAGGCCGGCGTCCAGGGACAGCGCCCGGTTCTCCACCAGGCCGTCGGTGTACAGCAGCAGGCTGGTGCCGGGCGGGAACGCCACCTCGCGGTCGACCGGGGTGCTGCCCAGTCCCAGCGGCAGCTCCGGGGGCAGCTCCAGGTAGGCGGTGTCGGCGGCTATCAGCAGGGGCGGCAGGTGCCCGCCGGCGGCGTAGCGCAGGCGGTGACGGTGGGGGTCGTAGACCGCGTACAGGCAGGTGGCGAAGCGGTCGGTGGCGAGCGACTGCAGGTAGGCGTCCAGCCTGGTCAGCACCTGGGCCGGGCCGGCGCCCTCCAGTGCGAGGCTGTGCAGGGCGGAGCGGAGTTGGCCCATCACGGTGGCGGCTTCCACGTCGTGGCCCATGACGTCGCCGATGGCCAGTCCCACGGCGCCGTCGGGCAGGGCGAGCACGTCGTACCAGTCGCCGCCGACCTCGGCGCCGCGGTTGCTGGCCCGGTAGTGGGTGGCCAGGCGCACGCCGGGCACGGCGGGCAGGCGGTGCGGCAGCAGGGCGCGCTGCAGGGTCAGGGCGAGGCGGCGCTCGGTGTGGTACCGGGTGGCGTTGTCGTAGGCCAGGGCCAGGCGGTGGGCGAGGTTCTCCAGATACTTGTGTTCGACCGCGGAGTAGCCGCCGGTGTGCCGGACCAGTACCAGGGCCCCCAGCGTCTGGTCGTGGGCGTGCAGCGGCAGGGCCAGCACGGCGGCGGGCGCCGGGTGCGGGCCGGCTGGGGCTGGGGCGGTGCCGTTGATCGCGTGGGTGGCGGCGGTGGCCAGGGCCTCGCGGGCAAGAAGGGGGGTACCGGCGATGTATGCCGGGGGCGACTGCGCCGGGGCGGGTGCCGCGGCGGTGAGGTGGATACTGATCTGGTCGGCGAAGTCGGGCAGCAGGATCTGGCCGGCGGTCTGCAGGATCTGGTCCGGGTCGAGGGTGGCGGACAGCCGCAGGCCCGCGTCGGCCAGGGAGGCCAGCACGGCCAGCTGGTTGCGGGTCTCGGTCAGGATCTGTTCACGCAGCCGGGACAGTTCCAACCCGGTGCGGACGCGCGCCAGCAGCTGGCGCGCGGAGAAGGGTTTGGCCAGGTAGTCGTCGGCGCCGGCGTGCCGGCCCTGCACGGATTCCTCCTCGCCGGCGCGGGCGGTGAGCAAGACGATGGGCAGGCGGGCGGTGCGCGGGTCGGCGCGCAGCGCCCGGACCAGCTCGAAGCCGTCCATGCGGGGCATCATCACGTCGCTGAGCACCAGCTCCACCGGTTGCGCCAGGGCCGTCTCCAGGGCGGCCCGGCCGTCGGCGGCGAGCAGCACCTCGTAGTCGGGCTGCAGGAGCTGGGTGAGGTAGGCGCGCATGTCGGCGTTGTCGTCGACGACCAGCAGGCGGGCCCGGTGGGGGCGGTCGGTTTCGTGCGGGCCGGGGCCGTGGGGGGCACCGTGGGTCGCGGGGGCGTGCGGGGTGCGTGCCGCGGAGGTGGCCGCGGCGGGGACGGGGTCGGCCGCCAGCCAGCCCAGCGCCTCGTCCACATAGGCCGCGGCGCGGCCGGGCCGGCCGCCTCCGCCTTCCCTAGCTGTTTCCCCGGGGGATCCGGCGCCGGCCGCGGGCGGGGCCGGGCGGGGCCGGTGGGCGGCGGCGAAGGGGAGGTCCACGGTGACGGTGGTGCCCTGGCCGGGCCGGCTGTCCACGCCGACGGTGCCGTCGTGGGGGTCCACCAGGTCCTTCACCAGCACCAGGCCGAGGCCGCTGCCCTCGTGGGAGCGGGAGCGGGCGCCGCGGACCCGGTGGAAGCGCTCGAACAGGCGCGGCAGCTCGTCCGCGGGGATGCCGGTGCCGGTGTCGGTCACGGTCAGCCGGGCCCACTCGCCGGCCGCGGCCATCTGCACCCGGGCGCCGCCGGTGAAGGTGAACTTCAGGGCGTTGCTGAGCAGGTTGAGGATGATCTTCTCCCACATCTCCCGGTCCAGGGGCACCGGCCTGGGCAGCGGCGGGCAGTCCACCTCCAGCGTCAGCCCGGCCGCCTCGAAGGCGGAGCGGAACACCCCGGCCAGCTCGGCCGTGGCACCGGCGAGGTCGACCGGCTCGAGGGCCGGGCGCATCTGCCCGGACTCGGCCCGGGCGACGTCCAGGAGGGTGTTGACCTGCTTCAGCAGGCGCAGGGCGCCGCGCTCGGCCAGCTGAAGCTGCTCGCGCCGCTCGGGCCGGTCCTCGTCGGCCAGGGCCTGCTGGAGCGGGCCCAGGAGCAGGGTGAGCGGGGTGCGGAACTCGTGGCTGACGTTGGCGAAGAAAGTGGTCTTGGCCCGGTCCAGCTCGGCCAGCGCCTCCGCCCGCCGGCGCTGCTCTTCGTGCGCGAGCGCGGCCGACTGGTGCGCGAGCGCGGCCGACAGCGCCCCGGCCACGGCGGAGGCGAGCACCTCCAGGAAGTCGTGGTAGGCCCCGGCCGGGGGGAAGCAGGGGTTGACGCCCACCACCAGCACGCCCTCCACCTGGCCCGCGCAGTGCAGCGGCAGGGCCAGCGCCTGCTCGACCGGGATCCGGGTGGCCGCGGAGTGCTGCCCGGCCGTGCTGCCGCCGGTGAACGCGGCGGCCGGCAGCGTGGCCGGGATACCGTCGGCGACCACCTGAGCCAGCCGGGCCGCCGCCTCCGACCCGCCGGCCGCACTCAGCGAGACGGCCTCGGGCGCCGACCGGAGCCCGGCGGAGGCCGCCGGCCGCTGCATCCCCGGCTCGGCGGCCAGGTACAGGCCCAGAAACGGGATCTCCTCGGGGTAGGAGCCCGCCACCTCGGCGACCACGCGGGCGACCTCGCCCGGGGTGGGCAGCCCGGCCGTGCGCGCGCCGGTCTCGCTCAGCAGGCGCAGCCGGCGCTCGCCCAGCACCCGGCCGGTGGTCTCGGTGAGGATCTGCAGCACGCCGCCGGCGGTGCCGTCGTCCAGCAGCACGGGCTGGAAGGCGGAGTCGAAGTAGCACTGCTCCAAAAAGCCGTGGCGCTCCATGATGAGCAGCTCATCCGGGACCAGCAGGGGCTTGCGGGTGCCGGTCACATAGTGGAAGTGGGAGCTCACGGGGTGGGCCCAGACCTCGGGGAACACCTCCTTATAAGGCCTGCCGAGCGCCCAGGGGTGTTTGGCGCCGACAATGGGTACGGAGCCCAGGTTGTACAGCGTGGTGAATTCAGCCCCCCAGTACAGAGCCATCCCATGCTCAGAGGTGAGCATGAGGCGCAGGGTGTCCACCAGGGGCCCCGGCCAGGAGACGGTGGGCCCGAGCGGCGTCGCCGCCCAGTCGAGCCCTGCCAGAAGCTCGCCGAACGCGCCGCCCTCGGCGAACACCCGGGCCGCCGCGGTGCGCGGGTCATCGGGCCGGGTCATCGAGAAATCTTCCTCCTGGCGCCTATGTGATCCGCCCGCGCCCTCCCAAGGCTGCCGACGGCCTACTCGCTGCGGACCCCCCGGGAGATCGGACGTCGGATCCGACGGTTCTGGCCACACTTCTGCCCGAATTGTAAATTTAAAACAATTAAAAGGCTATTTGCCCAGCAGTGTACGCCTGCAGTCGCACGCCGACGGCCGTGATCGTCGACTCGCAGTCCCTGCGGGCGGCCGACACCGTCGGTGCCGACGGACAAGCGACGGACAAGGCCGGGACGGCGGGAAGAAGGTGGCGGGCCGCAAAGGGCACTCGGCCGTGGACTGCCTGGGCTTGCTGCTGGTGGTGCTGGTCACCGCCGCGAGCGTGCAGGACCGTGACGCCACTTGGAGAAGAATGCGCACGGCCAAGCGACCCAACCAGTGCGCATCAAGCCCGGATTCCGGCGTTTCCGCAGGAACCAGTGCGTACGAAGTCGCTGATCCTGCATGACGGCCACCGGCCCGGTGCCGCAGGGAACCCAGCAGGGATCCCAGGGCACCAGACCCGGTCGCTCGTGAGCGGTCAGATGGCGAGAGTGGTGCCGTCGAAGCGGCTGAGGGTGAAGGTCGCGTCCTCCAGCGTGGCCTCCTTGGCCTCGCGCAGGACACCTATGGCGATCTCCTCGCCCAGCCGCACCGACTCGGTGTAGTCGGAGCGCCAGTGCACGCCGCCCATGTTGCGGCCGATGGCGACGTTGGCGGCCACCTTGTTGAGCTCGCCGCCGACAGTGAGCTGTCCGGCGTCCGGACCGGTGTACGGCTCCAGGGCGGTGCCGTCGGTGGTGGGCACGACCGGGTCGGGCAGGACGTGCGACTCGTCGAACCAGGCCTTGAGGATGGTCACGCAGGCCCCGGCCACCGTGGCGTGTCCGGCCCCGTACGCGGGGTGCGTCGGGCTGCCCTCGGGGAACGCCTGCGGCAGCAGGTAGCTGCCGTACTTCTCGAAGACCCGCTTGACGGCTACGGAGTCCAGCACCCCGGAGTCGATCGGGTACTCGCGCTGCCCGCGCAGTTGCAGGTGAACCCGGCCGCCGAACTCCTCCGGCCGCAGCCGACGGTGCACGTACCACTTCTGGAACCACACCGCCTTCAGGGCGCGGGTGGCCACCTCGGTGACGAGCGAGAGGATGTGCGGGCCGCCGTACGTCCCGAAACCCTCCTGGTTGCGGGAGAAGTTGTACGGGTTGCCCGGGTCCACCGGCGCCTTCGTGTCGAGCAGGATGAGGGCGGCGTTGAGATAGGCCTCGTACAGCGCGTCGAAGTGCACGTAGTGCGCCAGGTCACGCGGGGTCTGGATGTACCGGCGGGTGGTGAAGTCCCGCTCGTCCGGCTCGGGTTCGAAGCCGTTCTGCACCTCCAGCCAGTCGTCCCAGGTGGTGAGGTGGTCGACCGGGCGGACCAGGGTGTCCTGCCGCTGCGGGATCAGCAGCGTGCCGTACCGGATGTCCTTGAGCAGGAACTGCGAGACGTACGGCCCCGCCAGGTCGCCCCGGGTGTCCCCGCGGAAGATGGTCTGCGGGGTGACCTGGCCGTCGAGCTTGGGCGCCCGGAAGTCCGCCAGCCCGCTCAGTTCGCCGGCCGCCTCGGCGATCAGCTCGCTGTCACCGAACCGCGTGAACAGCACCTCGCGGCACAGCGCCATCCAGTACAGCTCGACCGCCTCGGCGGAGTTCTGCGCGCTGTCGATGCGCGGTGCGGGCGGCACGGTCACCGCCTGGGCGTCCGGGCCCTGCAGGTCGAAGGAGGCGCCGGCCTGCGGGTTGGTCAGCTTGCGGGTGCCCCCGAGCGGGATCCGCTCGAAGTCCTCGTAACTGCCCGTGGCCAGCGCCCTGCGCAGCAGGTGGTACGCGGCCGGGTCGACCTCTCCGAACTTGTTGTGCGGTAATGCCTTGGAGTAGTTGGCGACGAAGGCGTGGTCCGTCTCCGCCCCGTTGGCGGCGTGCACCGGCACATGGCGCTGGAACTCCGCCTCAGCCGCCCGGATCCGCGCTTCGCGCGCGGCAAAACGACGATCACTCATGCGAATACCCCCGTATTCCCCGTGAGTTGTGCGTGAGATGAGTTGTGCGTGAATCGCACTCAACTCATAAGACTCCCGGCGTCTCGCCATCGTTCCACGGAACCGGACAGTCCGCACATCTACACATGTGCGAAGCAGGGTTCCTCCTATGGGTCGACCGGACCCTGGCTCACCGAACGCGGGGAATCACCGCTCCCCGCCCGCTGTTGCCTGCCAGAGCAGGCACCGCACGAAGCCCCAAGGAGGCCGAGCATGTACGGCGACTCAGCAACGGTCCGCAAGATCCTCACCGAGCTCGGTGATACCTGGGCGATCGTCGGACTGTCGACGAACGAGCGCCGGGCGGCCTACGGAGTCGCCGCCGTCCTCAAGCGCTATGGCAAGCGCATCGTCCCGGTGCATCCGAAGGCCGAGACGGTCCATGGGGAGAAGGGGTACGCGTCGCTGTCGGAGATCCCCTTCGACGTGGACGTCGTCGATGTGTTCGTCAACAGTGACCTGGCCGGTCCCGTCGCCGACGACGCCGCCGCCATCGGCGCCCAGGCCGTCTGGTTCCAGCTGGGCGTCATCGACGAGGCGGCGTACGAACGGACTCGCGCGGCGGGCCTCGACATGGTCATGGACCGCTGCCCGGCCATCGAGATCCCGCAGCTCGGCTGAGTCCCGCGACCGCAGGCTGGTCCTCAGCGGTTCTTGCGCGACGTCACAGTGAACTGCGCCCCGTCGGGATCCCGGAGCACCGCCTCCGTCGGGGGCGTCTCCGTGTGCGATGTGCCGACCCGGACGACGGTGCCGCCGTGGGCTCGCGCGGCGCCGACGCAGGCCTCGACGTCGGGGACCGCGAAGTGGATCTGCCAGTGCGGCCGGATCGTGGGATCCGGCGCCGCCTCCACGGCGCCGGAGTGGATCCTGGCCACGATCTCGCCCTCGCTGCGCAGGACGACCTCGTCCGCCTCGTAGTGGACCTCGCAGCAGCCGGGTCGCGGGGAGGCCCACTCGAGGACCTCGCCGTAGAACATGGCGGCGTCGAAGGCGTCGCGGGTGTGCAGTCGTACGAAGGCGGGGGCGGCCCGGCGCCAGGACTCCCAGCCGGAGATGAGCCGGCCCTCCCAGATGCCGAAGACCGCTCCGTCGCGGTCCGCGAGGAGAGCGGCCCGGCCCGGCGGGAACGCGATCGGGCCGACCGCTGTCGTGCCGCCACGTTCCTGCCCCCGGGCCACTGCCTCGTCGGCGCTGGAAACGGCGAAGTAGGGAGTCCAGGCGACGGCCATCTGCCACATCGAGGCCACGGCCGCGATGCCCGCGACCGGCACATCGTTGGCGTACGCGATCCGGAACCGGTCGCCCAGCGGGACCGACCGGAACTTCCAGCCGAACACCGCGTGGTAGTAGTCCTCCGCGGCGGCTTCGTCGCGTGCCGTCAAGCTGACCCAGCACGGGGCGCCGAACACCGACTGACTGGAGATGACATCGTCTTGAACTGTGGTGTCGCGGTTCATGGCCGTTCCGTCCTGGCTTCCTGACCGGTGTGCTCAGCCGCCGGTGCCGAATCGCTCCCAGACGCGGTGCTCGCCCAGCAGCCGGGTGATCTGTTCCAGGGCGCTCGTGCCGCTGTTCGCAGTCACGACGCCCGGCGCACCGGCCGGGACGCCCGCGGCGTCCAGGGCGGTTTCGGCACCCGCCCAGCCGCCGATGGCCTTCCCGTGCCGGTAGGCCTCCGACAGCATCAGAAGCACCCGCGGATCCGTGGCTGCCTCCGTACCAGCATCTCCCGCCTTGGCGTCCCGCGCTCCGTAGGCGTCGCTCCCGGGGCCCGGAGCGCCCGCCAGCAGGACGGCGTCGTACTCCACCGACCGGGCCGTGGCGAAGGTGCGCTGCACCTGGACGGGCTCGCCCTCCGCGTCGAGCTTTCCGCCGGCCGGGGCGATCACCAGCGGGACCATGCCCGCATCCAGGACCGCCCGGCGCACGGTGCGTACGCCGTCGAGGTCGCCGCGTTCGTCGGTGACGATGCCGATGACGCGCCCGTCCAGCGGCCAGGTGTGGCCCAGCTGTGAGAGGGCGGGGCTGGGGTCGACGGCCGTCAGGGAAACGGTGGCCTCGGGTGCGGGCAGGCCGAGACCGGTGGCGACCTGCCCGCACAGTTCGGGGTCGATGTTGGCGAGCACCTGGAGCCCTCGCTCCTTGACGGCCTGCTCGTAGCACTTGCCCAGCTCGAAGGTGTACGCCGCGATGATGTGCTCGCGCTCCACCGGGGACATGCTGCGCCAGAAGAGCCGGGGCTGGCTGAAGTGGTCCGAGAAGGAGGCCGGGGCCTCGCGTTGCTTCCGGCCGGCCGGCACCTCCACGGGCGTCTCGATGTACGCGCCGGTGTCGGCGCCCGCGAGGAACGGGCAGCCTCCGTCCAGGGAGTTGGGCCGGTAGGGCGCTGTTCCCGTATGCACGGCCGTCTGGTGCATGCCGTCCCGGTGCATGTCGTTGACCGGGGCGTGGGTGCGGTTGACGGGGAGCTGCGCGAAGTTCGGCCCGCCCAGGCGGGAGATCTGGGTGTCCAGGTAGGAGAAGAGCCGGCCGGCCAGCAGCGGGTCGTCGGTGATGTCGATGCCGGGCACGAGGTGGCCGGGGTGGAAGGCGACCTGCTCGGTCTCGGCGAAGAAGTTCGACGGGTTGGCGTTCAGCGTCAGCAGGCCCACAGGCTGTACGGGTGCCAGCTCCTCCGGGACGATCTTCGTCGGGTCGAGCAGGTCGATGCCCTCGAAGGTCTGCTCGGCGTTGTCCGGGAAGGTCTGGATGCCCAGCTCCCACTGCGGGCAGGCGCCGGCCTCGATGGCGTCGGCGAGGTCGCGCCGGTGGAAGTCCGGGTCGATGCCGTTGATGAGCTGCGCCTCCTCCCACACCAGGGAGTGCACGCCGAGCTTCGGCTTCCAGTGGAACTTCACCAGCGTGGTGGCGCCCTCGGCGTTGACCAGCCGGAAGGTGTGCACGCCGAAGCCCTCCATCATGCGGAACGAGCGCGGGATGGCCCGGTCGGACATGGCCCACAGCGTGTGATGGGTGGCCTCGGTGTGCAACGTGACGAAGTCCCAGAACGTGTCGTGGGCGCTCTGCGCCTGGGGGATCTCACGGTCGGGGTGCGGCTTCCCGGCGTGGATGATGTCCGGGAACTTGACCGCGTCCTGGATGAAGAAGACCGGGATGTTGTTCCCGACCAGATCGAAGGTGCCCTCGCCGGTGTAGAACTTCGTCGCGAAGCCCCGCGTGTCACGCACCGTGTCCGAGGAGCCGCGCGAGCCGAGCACTGTGGAGAACCGTACGAACACCGGGGTCTCGGCCTCGCCGGTGAGGAAGGCCGCCTTGGTGACCTTCGCGGCGGTGCCATAGCTCCGGAAGACGCCGTGCGCGGCGGCACCGCGCGCGTGCACGACCCGCTCGGGGATGCGCTCGTGGTCGAAGTGGGTGATCTTCTCCCGCAGATGGTGGTCCTGCAGCAGCACCGGCCCGCGCTCACCGGCCTTCAGCGAATGGTCGGTGTCGTAGAGCCGGGCTCCCTGGGCCGTCGTCAGGTAGGCGTCACCCTGGGCGCTGGTGGACGGGTCGGCGCCCGTCGGTCGTCCTGTAGGGCTGACCGTCTCGGGTGCGCTCTGGTCGGGTTTGGGCGGGAGGGGTTCGTGGGGTTCGGTCGGTTCGGCGACCGACGGCGTGTGGGCTCCGGGCTTGCCGGGCACGCCGTCCACCGGGCCGTCTTCGCGCAGTACGTCGCCTGCCTTGTGCACTGCGGCCTTCAGCGGGTTCTTGTCGCTCATCGCACTTCCAAGAGATCGGGGAGTGTTCTGCGCCGCCTGGGTACCCCCGACCGAACCCTTGAACCAGCCCGCCTTCGCCAACCCGTGCCGCGCGGAGCGATCAGTCCTCGCCCAGGATGATGTTGCTCTGAAGGTCCGCGGGCTCCTGCTCGCCCCACTGTTCCCTGCGGGCTTCACGGCGAACTGAAGGAACAGCGCGCGCACTGTTTTTGGGCCTGCGCTCCGCGATCACCGGCTCGACGCCGGCCGACTCGATGTCCGCGCTGGTGCCGGGTTCCATGAGGGCACCTCCTACGTCTTCCGCTCATGGCTCCGAGTACCCGGCGCGCGCGTTCGAAACGGCGGTGCGGTCCGCGCCCGGGCCGGGCGGACGCTTCGGCCCGCGGTTCGGGGGGACTCGGGGCTCATGACCGAGAAGGCAGACATCCGGGGCTCGTACTGGATGGACACGGCGCCCGGTGAGACGTATCCGCCGCTCGACACGGATGTGACCGTCGACGTGGCCGTGGCCGGCGCGGGCATCGCCGGACTCAGCACGGCCTGGGAGCTTGCCCGCGCCGGGCGCGGCGTCGCGGTCCTGGAGGCCGACCGCGTCGCCGCGGGCGTCACCGGCCACACCACCGCGAAGCTCTCCGTCCAGCACACGCTGATCTACGACCGGCTGCGCCGGACCCGTGGCCCGGAGGCGGCGCATCTGTACGCACGCTCGCAGACCGAGGCGATCGAGCACGCCGCGGCCGTCATCGACGAGCTGCGCATCGACTGCGACTGGGAGCGCAGGAGCGCGTTCACCTACACCCGGGACGAGCGCCGGACCGACGAGATCCGCGCCGAGGCGGAGGCCGCCCGCGAGGCCGGCCTTGACGCGGAGTTCGTGACCGAGACCGGCCTCCCCTACTCCGTGGCCGGCGCGGTCCGTGTCGCGCACCAGGCCCAGTTCCACCCCCGCAAGTACCTCCTCGCCCTCACCGAAGATCTACGAGCCCGGGGCGCCCTCGTCCACGAGCGCACCCGGGTCCTCGGCCTCGAAACGGGCGACGCCTGCCGACTGACGACCGAGACCGGGGCGCGGGTGACCGCCGGCCATGTCGTGATCGCCACGCACTATCCGGTCTTCGACCGGGCCCTGCTGTTCACCCGGCTCTCCCCGCGCCGTGAACTCGTCGTGGCCGCGCCGATCGCCGCGGACCGGGATCCCGACGGCATGTACATCACGCCCGAGGAGGACACCCGCTCGGTCCGCACCGCCCCGTACGAGGACGGCCGACGGCTGCTGATCGTCACCGGCGAGCACTTCACCCCCGGCGCTGGAGACACCGACAAGCGGTTTGCACGCCTCACCGACTGGGCCGAGGAGCACTTCCCGGGCATCACGCCCACGTACCGGTGGGCCACGCAGGACAACGACTCCACCGACACCGTGCCGCTCGTCGGCCCGCTGCCCCCGCTGTCACGTCACGCGTACGTGGCGACCGGCTTCGGCGGCTGGGGGCTGAGTGGCGGCATCATGGCCGGCCGGCTGCTGGCCGGGCTGATCACCGGCGACCGCCCACCATGGGCCGGGCTGTACGATCCGCGGCGCCTGCGTTCCGTACTCCGTGAGGCCCCGTCCTTCCTCAGGCACCAGGCGAAGGTGGCCCGGCACTTCGTCGGCGACCGCCTCCCGCCGTCGCACGCCGACACCCTGGCCGACATCGCGCCCGGCACCGGCGCCGTCGTCCGGCACGGCGGACAGCGCTGCGCGGTCCACCGCGACGAGGACGGGCGCCTGCACGCCGTGTCCGCGAGGTGTACGCACATGGGGTGCCTGGTCGCCTTCAACTCCGCTGAGCGCGCCTGGGAATGCCCGTGCCACGGCTCGCGCTTCGACACGGACGGCCGGGTGGTACAGGGCCCGGCGACGCACGCCCTGGAGCAGCGCGACGTCCACGAAGAGGAGCCGCAGGAGGACTGACCGGTCGGGCTCAGGCGTGCGTCGGCCGGCCGCTCAACCGGTGGTCGGCGAGGTTGAGCGCCTCGTCCACGACCCGGCGCAGATGGCCGTCCCGCAGGGAGTAGATCACCCGGCGGCCCTCCTTGCGGGTGTTCACCAGGCCCGCGAGACGCAGCCGCGCCAGATGCTGGCTGACCGCCGGGCGGGCGGCGCCGCACCGCTCCGTGAGCGTCGTGACGTCGGCCTCGTCGTCGGCGAGAGCGTGCAGCAGGGCCAGCCGGGTGCGGTCGCCGAGGAGGGCCAGAACTTCGGCGGCGAGGGCGAACTGCTCCTCGCCGGGGGTACGCGGATGCGCATCCTGCGCAGATGATAGGTGCATGCGTGCGCTCATACGCACATAATGGCTCCGTGGGCCTCGCCGAGTCCACTCCCGCGTACGGAAAGGGGACTCTTGTGAGCGCCGAGCACCACAGCCACGGCCACGGCCATCCTGAGCACAGGCATCACGATCACGGGCACGGGCACAGCGGGCACGACCACGAGCACGGGCATCGCGGGCGCCTCTCCCGTCCGCTCCACCGGCTGAGCCACCTCCTCACCCCCCACTCCCACGAGAGCGCCGACAAGGTCGACGCCGCCCTGGAGTCCTCCGCTCGCGGCATCCGGGCCCTGTGGATCTCCCTGTCCGTGCTCGGCGTGACCGCCACGGCGCAGGCGGGCGTCGTCATGCTCTCCGGTTCGGTCGCACTGCTGGGCGACACCGTGCACAACGCCGCGGACGCGCTCACCGCCGTACCCCTCGGGATCGCCTTCGTGCTGGGCCGGCGCGCGGCCACGCGGCAGTTCACGTACGGCTACGGCCGGGCCGAGGACCTGGCGGGCCTCGTGATCGTGCTGACGATCGCCGCGTCCGCGGTCTTCGCGGGCTGGACGGCGATCGACCGGCTGCTCGATCCGCGCCCGGTCCAGCACATTCCGGTGGTCGCCGCCGCGGCCGTCATCGGCTTCGCGGGCAACGAATGGGTGGCCCGCTACCGCATCCGCGTCGGCCGCGCGATCGGCTCGGCCGCGCTCGTCGCGGACGGTCTGCACGCGCGCACCGACGGCTTCACCTCGCTCGCCGTCCTGCTGGGTGCGGGCGGCGCGGCGCTCGGCTGGCAACTCGCCGACCCCATCGTGGGGTTGGCGATCACGGCAGCGCTGCTGGTGGTGCTGCGTGACGCCGCGCGCGAGGTCTTCCGCCGGGTGCTGGACGCGATCGACCCGGCGCTGGTGGACCGGGCCGAGCGCGCGCTGCGGGAGGTGCCGGGCGTGCAGGCTGTCGGCGAGCTGCGGCTGCGCTGGATCGGCCACCGGCTGCGGGCCGAGGTGGCGGTGGTCGTGGACGGTGACGTGACCGTACGTCAGGCGCACCGCGTCGCCGTCGAGGCTGAGCACGCCCTGCTGCACGCCGTTCCCGGGCTCACCGCGGCCCTGGTCCACGCCGACCCGTCACCCGCGCCCGGCGAAACGGATCCCCACCTTGCCCTGGCCCACCACACGGCGTGACCTGCGCGTCAGGCGACGCCGAGCCCCTCCAGCACGACAGCGTTCGGCAGTTCCGCGAACGCCTTCCCCGGCACCAGCAGCTTCCCGCGCCGACGGCCGCTGCCGACCAGGACGTACGGCAGATCGACCACGGCCGAGTCCATCAGCACCGGCCAGTCGGCAGGCAGCCCGATCGGCGTGATCCCGCCGTACTCCATCCCGGTCTCGCCGGTGGCCGTGTCCATCGGCGCGAACGACGCCTTGCGCGCGCCCAGTTGACGCCGGACCACGCCGTTCACATCGACCCGGGCGGCGGAGAGCACGACGCAGGCGGCCAGCGTGCTCTCCCCGCCGCGCTTGCCCGCGACGACCACGCAGTTGGCGGACTGGTCGAGGAGTTCCGGACCGTAGTGCTCGAGGAACGTGGCGGTGTCGGCCCAGTCCGGCTCGGTGTCGACGTACACGATCTGCTCGGCGGGGACGTTGCCGCGCCAGTGGCGTACGGCATCGGCGACCGGGCGGGTCAGTTCGTCGAGGCAGTCGGGCGCGGGCGTGGCGTTGTCGAAGTGTCCGATGGGTGCACGCATGACCGCACGCTAACAGGCGTACGGACGGCCTTCGACGGGTGTCTCAGTGCACGCCCGGGACCGACACGGTCATGACCATCTCCAGCGGTACGTCGCCCGAATTGGCATACGTATGGGGGACGTTGGCCTCGAAGGAGGCGCTCGCGCCCGCGGGGACCAGGTGCTCCGTGCCGTCGACGGTGAGCGTCAGCTCGCCCGCCGTGACATGGATGAGCTCGACCGTGCCGGCCGGGTGCGCGTCCGAGGAGCTGCCCTCGCCCGGCATCAGCAGCCAGTCCCACATCTCCAGCGGGCCGGGTGCCTCGGTGCCCGCGAGGAGCCGGTTGTAACTGCCGGCCTCGGTGTGCCAGAGCCGTACGGCCTGCTCGGCCGGGACGATCCGGACCTTCGGCCCCTGCTCGTAGTCCAGCAGCGTGGTGATGCTGATGCCGAGGGCGTCGCCGATCTTGACGACGGTGCCGAGGCTGGGGTTGGTGCGCGCCTGCTCGATCTGGATGAGCATGCCGCGGCTGACCCCGGCGCGAGCGGCGAGCGTCTCCAGGGTGAAGCCGCGCTCGCTGCGCCAGCGCTTGACGTTGCGCGCCAGGGACTGGGTCAGCAGGTTGAGGTCCGACACATCACGTCCAAAAGTTTGCGTCCAATATTCTGAATGACAGAGTTCAATACTTTGCACTACGGTGTGGTGCACCCGTTTGTTCACTGCACTGTACTGCGAGGCATCCCGTGACAGCACTCTTCGCCCTGGCCACCAGCCTTCTGTGGGGGCTGGCCGACTTCGGCGGCGGGCTGCTGACACGACGTACGCCGGCGCTGACCGTGGTGGTCGTCTCGCAGTCGATCGCCACCGTCGTGCTCGGGGCGATCGTCGTGGCGACGGGTGCCTGGAGCGAGGCGGGTCCGCAGCTGTGGTTCGCGGTGGCGGCCGGGCTCGTCGGTCCCATCGCGATGCTCGCCTTCTACAAGGCACTCGCCCTGGGGCCGATGGGCGTCGTCTCGCCCCTGGGCTCGCTCGGCGTCGCCGTCCCGGTGGGGGTGGGTCTCGTCCTCGGCGAGCGGCCGGGGCTACTGCAGTTCGCGGGGATCGCGGTCGCCGTCGTGGGCGTCGTACTCGCGGGCGGCCCGCAGTTCAAGGGCGCCCCCGTGCAGCGGCAGGCCGTCCTGCTCACCCTGCTCGCGGCGTTCGGCTTCGGCGCGGTGATGGCCCTGATCGCCGAGGCCTCGACCACCCTCACCGGCCTCTTCCTCGCCCTGTTCGTCCAGCGCGTGACGAACGTCGTCGCGGGCGGCACAGCCCTGTACACCGCCGTCCGCCGCGGCACCGAGGCTCCCCCGAAGGTCGAGCCCGCCGCGCTCCCGGCTCTCGCCTTCGTCGGCCTCGCCGATGTCGCGGCCAACGGCACGTACTCGCTGGCCGCCCAGAACGGCCCGGTCACCGTGGCGGCCGTACTCGCCTCGCTCTACCCGGTGGTCACGGCCCTGGCCGCCCGCGGCATCCTCAGCGAACGGCTGCGCGGCGTCCAGGCGGCGGGCGCGGGCCTGGCCCTCGTCGGCACCGTACTGCTGGCCACCGGTTAGGAGTCGGCGCGTACGTCCCCGACGGCGCCCTCCGCGCCCAGCGCGGCGAGGCGGGCAGCGGTCTCGGCGTCGAGCTCGGTCAACGCCAGCAGCTGGTCCGGGGTGACGCCTTCGGGGATCGGCACCGGGGCCGGCGTACGCAGGGGCGGCTGCCAGCCGTCGCCCGGCGACCAGCGGCGTACGACGCGTGCCGGGGCACCGGCCACCACCGCGTGGTCGGGCACCACTCCGCGCACCACCGCACCGGCCGCGACCACGACGTTCCGCCCGATCCGCGCCCCGGGCAGGATCACCGCACCCGTCCCGATCCAGCAGCCCGAGCCGATCTGAACCGGCTCCATCCGCGGCCACTGCTTGCCGATCGGCTCGTGGGGATCGTCGTACGAGTGGTTCGTGGACGTTACGTACACATAGGGCCCGAAGTAGCAGTCGCTGCCGATCGTGACCGTCGTGTCGGCGATGACATGGCTGCCGCGGCCGAGCACGACACCGTCGCCGATCCGCAGAATGGGATCGGGGCCGAGGTCGAGATCGGGCATCAACCCGGCGGTCAGCGTGACCTGTTCGGCGACGATGCAGTGGGCGCCGAGATGGATCCACGGCTCACCGAAGACCGTGCCGAGCGGGAAGGCGAGTCTGGTACCTGTTCCCATCGCGCCGAAGCGGAACCGTCCCGGGCTCTCGGCGCTCACGGATCCCGTGCGCTGCACCCAGGCCCAGCCCGCATGCACGGCGCGCTGGACGAGGCGGCGCCGCCATGACGAGAACGTGTTCCTGCTCCTGGGCACCCGCTCACCGTACTCAGCGGGCGCCGCGCCCAAGAGGTCGTACGCCTGTGATCTTCGCCCCACCCCGCCCCCGGACCGATGGCTTACGGTGCCGGTATCGACGAGACGAGGAGTTGACGATGACGCACAAGGCGCTGATAGCGGGCGTGGGCGGCAAGAATCCGAAGGTGGATCAGGAGGCCTTCGCCGCCCCCACGTCCGTGGTGCTCGGCGATGTGACGCTGCACGCGGGCGCGAGCGTCTGGTACGGCGCGGTGCTGCGTGCCGAGTTCGAACCGATCGTCATCGGCGCGGGCAGCAACGTGCAGGACAACTGCACGCTCCATGTCGACCCCGGCTTCCCCATCACCGTCGGAGAGCGCGTCTCGATCGGGCACAACGCCGTGGTCCACGGTGCCACCGTGGAGGACGACTGTCTGATCGGGATGGGGGCGACCGTGCTCAACGGAGCGGTGATCGGGGCGGGTTCGCTGGTCGCCGCACAGGCGTTGGTGCCGCAGGGGATGCGGGTGCCGCCGGGGTCGCTCGTCGCCGGCGTACCGGCGAAGGTGAGACGAGAGCTGACAGCGGAGGAACGTGAGGGGATCTCCCTGAACGGCTCGGTGTACGTGGAGCGGGCCAAGACGCACCGGGAAGCGCACGCGGGGTAGCGGCAGTCGGCGGTCAACCGGGCGGCCGGTCAGTCGGCCGCCGGGGCGGCGTACCCGCTGACGTGGACGGCAACGGCGCTGCCGGCGATCCGCTGGGTCTGCGTCAAGTCGATGATCAGGTACCGGTCAGCCCTTACCATGGCTAACCTCAGCGCTTTCACGCGTGCAGAGTTGCGTTCACCGCAGGGAGAATGCCCATGGGCACCACAGAGGCCGCACATTCACCGTCCGACAGCGAATTCCTGAACGGCCCGTCGGCCGGGTCGGCCGGGCCCATGGTGCCGCGCCTCGTGTTGGGTACGCGGCTGCGCCAACTGCGGGAGGAGCAGCAGATCTCTCGCGAGACCGCGGGCCATGTCATCCGCGCCTCACAGTCCAAGATCAGCCGGCTGGAGTGCGGTCGCCACGGGTGCAAGCTGCGTGACGTGGCCGATCTGCTCACGCTGTACGGAGTCACGGACCAGGCCGAACGCGCCACCTTGCTGGCTCTGGCCGAAGAGGCCAACACCCCCGGCTGGTGGCAGGCCTACAGCGACGTGGTGCCCAGCTGGATGCAGGCCTACCTGGGAGTCGAGCAGGCGGCCACGCTCATCCGCAGCTTCGAGGTCCAGCGTGTCCCCGGCTTGCTGCAGACCCCCGACTACGCCCGCGCCGCCCTCCGCCTCGCCCATCCGGATACCTCCGCGGACGAGCTGGACCGGCGGGTCACCCTGCTGATGACCCGCCAGCGGATCCTGCACCGGGAGCGGGCGTCTCAGCTCTGGGCCGTGCTCGACGAGGCGGCGCTGCGTCGTGCGGTGGGCGGCAGGAGCACGATGCGCGCCCAGCTCCAGCACCTCATCGAGGTCTCTCAACTCCCGCAGGTCACCGTCCAGATCATGCCGTTCCGCGCCGGCGGCCATGCCGCGTCCGGCGGTCCGGTCAGCATCCTGCGGCTGCCCGGCGGTCAGTTGCCCGACGTGGTCTACCTCGAGCAGCTCGCCAGCGCCCTCTACCCCGACAAGCCGGCCGAGATCGAGTACTACTGGGGCGTCATGAACCGCCTGGTGGTACAGGCCCAATCACCCGAGGCGACCCCCACGACCCTGCATCGGATCCTCCAGGAGACCTGACCTTCGGAACCTTCGGACGCGGATCGGCAGGCCGTGCGGCCGGCGAGCTTCAGCGTTTGAGGGCGACGCCGCCGTACTGGTGCACCTCCGCCGGAAGGCCCCAGGCGCTGGTGTCGGGACGCCAGCGCGAGCAGGACGCGACACCGGGTTCGATCAGTTCCAGACCGTCGAAGTAGCGGGCGATCTGCTCGGGGCTGCGGAGGATGTACGGGATCGAACCGCCCTCGTTGTACTGCTGGATGGCCGTGACGTAGTCCTCGCTGGTGTTGGTGCTGTCGTACTGCACCAGGTAGCTGCCGGAGGGCAGGGCGTCCACCAGTTGCCGCACGATGGAGCGTGCCTCGTCGTAGTCCTCGATATGGCCCAGGATGCCCATCAGCATGAGAGCGATCGGCTGATCGAAGTCCAGCGTCTTCCCGGCTTCCCGCACGATGGTGCTCGGCTCGCGCAGGTCGGCGTCCACATAGTTGGTGACGCCCTCGGGGGTGCTGGTGAGCAGCGCGCGGGCGTGTGCGAGCACCAAGGGATCGTTGTCGACGTAGACGATCTTGCATTCGGGGGCGACCCGTTGGGCGATCTCGTGGGTGTTGTCCACGTTGGGCAGACCGGTGCCGATGTCCAGGAACTGCCGGATGCCCTCCTCGGCGGCCAGATGCCGGACGGCGCGGGCCAGGAAGTACCGGGCGGCACGGGCTCCGGTCTCGATTCCGGGGAAGATCTCGCGGAACGCGTCACCGGCTACGCGGTCGACCTCGTAGTTGTCCTTGCCGCCCAGCCAGTAGTTCCAGATGCGGGCCGACTGCGGCACAGTGGTGTCGATCTTGGAGAGCGCCTCCGGGTCGGAGATGTTCGGCTCATCAGTCATGGACGCTCCTGTGTGTAGTCGCTGCGGGAACCGCAAACCGTCGGATACCAGCCGTGGCGCCCACGTTATTCTCCACGGCTCGGCCCGGGTAAGTTCACGGGTCCCCAACTGCCCATGTTTCGCTGATCATTGGCTGGTTTCCCGCTGATCACGGAGCGCCGTCGGTGCGGGGACGCCACCGTGCGTGGCGCCCCGGAGAGGACCCGGGGCGCCCGCCCAGCGCCGCGGTGGCCGCTTTCTTACACCGCGGCGATGCCGGCCTCGTCGCCGGAGGGGCGAAAGAGGCAAGCCAGTGGCCCTGGGGACCTTCGTTCGCGAGCCGCCCTTCTGGCTCACGCCCGGCCCCGGGCCTCGCCGCCACCGTGGGCCGGTGACGTGAAGAACCATAGTGGCCTGTGTGACGGGTGAGGCAACATCGCTGGGTGCTGCGTCAGTTCCTCGTAAGGAGTGGGGCGGCGGCCACCGTGGGGAGTCCACCGTTCTGGGACGGATGGGGCTGTTCTAGTCGCGTACGTCCAGGCGGCTGATCCCACCGGCACCGCCCATCCGGTGGAGTGCCCGCGCCCGGCGGCGGGCGTCGCGGATGCCCTGTGTGGCGGCCGACTCGATTCGGTGGGCGTCCGCGGTCGTTTCGAGGCGTCGGCTGTCCCGCCGGATCAGCACGACCGTCGCCCAGGCGACGAGCCCGAGCAGAGCGACCCCGACGATCACCACGAGCACCATCGCAACCCCCGTTCACGGCCGGCCTTGCGCTCCGGGCCCCGGAAGCGCGCACCCTGCGTCCTTCCATCGTGCGGCCTCCCCCGGTACGAATCACCGCTCGCCGTCGGCAGTTTCGTACCCGGGAATCTGCCAGGACTCGGCAACTAGGCCGCGAACGAGCTCAGTTGTTCGGGCGCAGCGTCCAGACAACCGTCATCTCACCGGTGACGGCACCGTCCTCCCGCTGGATGGCGACGGCCACCGGGAACTCGGGGCGCTTGCCGTCGTCGAGCTCGGCGACGACGTCGGCGATGGGACGGCCGAGCGTCGCGGTGGCCGTGACGGGCCCGCGCGCAAGCTTCTTGTACGCGATCTCGGCACTGACGGCGAGCGGTACGGCGCGTGTGAGCTGGTCCCCGAAGGCGGCGAGGACGACCGCCCCGCTCGCCGACTCGCCCAGCGTGAACATCGCTCCGGCGTGCGGCCCGCCGACGTGGTTGTGGAACTCGCTCTGGTCGGGCAGGGCGAGGACGGCCTTCTCCGGTGTGGTCTCGAGATACTCGAGGTTCAGGGTCCGGACCATCGGCACCGTGGCGGCGAGCATCTCGCCGATCGACATCTGGTCTGCGCTCATGACCGCCACGTTACCCGCGAGTAGCCTACCTGGCCAGAAGCCGACGATGTGATCGCAGTACCGTTACCGCCCATGTGGCCAGGAGAGCAGCCGCCGGCCGGCGAGCAGCCCAATCCGTACCAGCAGCCCGGTTATCAGCAGCCGAGCCCGTACCAACAGCCTGGCTATCAGCAGCCGAATCCCTATCAGCAGGGCCAGTGGACGGCTCCCACCGTCCCGCCGGGCGGGCCCACGCCTCCACAGGGCGGCGGTGGCAACAACAAGACGAAGCTCATCGCCATCGTCGCGGCGGCGGCTGTCGTGGTCGCCTCGGGCGTGACCGGATTCGTCCTGCTCGGCGGCGACAAGGAAGACAGGGCCGAGCCGGATCCCGCCAAGTCCAGTGCGCAACCCACCAGTTCGGGCAACCCACGCGGCTCGGACGGCGAACAGCCGACCGTCGCGGGCTGGAAGGCCGTGGTGAACCCCAAGACGGGCATCGCCTTCGACGTGCCGGCCAACTGGGCGCTCGAGTCCCCCGACTGGGTCTCGTACGTCACCGAGGACGACGATCCCGAGGAGAAGCCCCTGGCTGCCATCGCGGCTCCGGCATTCCTCAAGTCGAAGTGGTGCGGGACGGACGAGGACAAGGACGGCAGCGTGGACTACACACCGCTGGCGGGCGCGGGCACCCGGGGCAACAACGGCGCCAGGAGTACCGAAGAGATCGCTCGCGCCGACTCGAATGCCTGGGTCTACGGGGCGTACACACAACCGGAGAAGGCGAACATCGACTCCGAGGCGGTGGAGTCGTACACGACGAAGTCCGGCATCACGGGCAGTGTGGGCACCGCGTGGTCCACGGGTGTGAAGAAGTCGGGTAAGTGTGACAGTGACGGCAAGTCGACCGTGTTCGGCTTCAAGAACGCCGACGGTGACTTCGTCTCCTGGTCGTTCCACGGCGCAAAGGGTGTATCAGGGGAAGTACCGGACGCAACGGTGAAGAAAATCCTCAGCACCGTGCGGCTGTACACGGACCCGTCGGAGTCCTGACCGGTACAGCGCTGACGAGAGCCAGTGACAAAAACGTGTCCCCACGCCGCTAGGGTGGGCGCACATGTGGCCAGGACAGCAGCCGCCCGGGGGCGAGCAGAACCCGCAGGACCCGAATCAGAATCCGTATCAGCAGCCGGGGTACCAGCAGCCGAATCCGTATCAGCAGCCCGGATATCAGCAGCAGCCCAACCCCTATACGCAGCCGCCCGGTCAGCCGGGCTGGAATACGCCCACGCCCGTGGATCCGCTGGGCGCTCCCCAGCCGCCACAGGGCGGCGGTGGCAGCAACAAGACGAAGGTCGTCGCGATCGTCGCGGCCACCGCTGTCGTCGTCGCGGCCGGTGTCACCGGTTTTCTGGTCCTGGGCGGCGACAAGGACGACACGGCGAACGACTCCGAGAAGAAGAGCCCGGCCGCCACGGCTCCCGCGTCGAAGAAGCCGAGTGCGCCCGCATCCGGTGGTGGGGAGAATCCGCGCGGCACCGAGAGCGAGAAGCCGACCATTCCCGGCTGGAAGGTCGTGGTGAACCCGCGGTTCGGCACCGAGTTCGATGTGCCCGCCGACTGGGAACTCGACAGCGCGGGCACCAGCGTCGGCTTCGAATGGGAAGAGAAGGGCAAGATGGACCGGACCACCGTCACGGCTCCCGCCTATCTCAAGTCCAAGTGGTGCTCGGACGACTCCGACAAGGACGGCCGCGAGGAGGACACCGCTCTCGCCACCGCCGGTACGCGTGGTGAGAACGGCGCCACAACCACGGATCAGGCGGCCGAGACCCGAGTGCCTTGGTGGATCTTCGGCGGCTACACGCAGCCCGACAAGAAGAGCGTCAAGCTCACCAAGCCGCAGCCTTTCAAGACGACTTCGGGCCTGGAGGGCAGCGTCGCGACGGCCTATTCGCAGAACACGCCGCAGAACGGAAAGTGCGACTCCGAGGGCAAGGCCATCACCTTCGCGTTCAAGAACGGCGCTGGTGATTTCGTCACCTGGAATCTGTACGGCGCCAAGGGCGTCGACGGCGAGATTCCGGAGGCGACCGTTCAGAAGATCCTCAAGACGGTACGCCTCACCGATGCCGCTCCCACGGATTCGTAGCTTGGCGGGCTTTCCGGGGTTCTGGGGGTTCTGGGGGTTTCGGCGCGATTGGCGATTGGCAAGTCGGGGCGGTGACGCGATAGTTCACCAGTGACCAGTCCCTCCGCCGCCGCCCCGAGACGCCCGCGCCGCCCCGAATGGGCGGGCCGCAACTACACGCTGCTGACCGCCGCCTCGGTCGTGACGAGTCTCGGCAGCCAGGGCGCGCTGATCGCGGCGGCGTTCGCGGTACTCGACGCGGGTGGCGACGGCGGCGACGTGGGCCTGGTGGCGGCGGCCCGCACTCTCCCTCTGGTGCTGTTCCTGCTGATCGGCGGCGCGGTCGCGGACCGGCTGCCGCGGCATCGGGTGATGGTCGCGGCCAACACCCTCAACTGCCTTTCGCAGGGGGCCTTCGCGGTCCTCGTACTCACCGGGGAGCCGCGGCTCTGGCAGATGATGCTCCTGACCGCGCTCGGCGGCACCGGCCAGGCGTTCTTCGGCCCCGCGGCCGAGGGCATGCTGATGTCCTCCGTCAGCGGCGAACAGGTCGGCCGCGCCTTCGCGTTGTTCCGGCTGGCGACGCAGGGGTCCGGTCTCGGCGGCGCCGCGGTCGGCGGGGCCATGGTGGCGGCGATCGGACCCGGCTGGGTGCTCGCCGTGGACGCGGTGGCGTTCGCGGTCGCCGGGTCGCTTCGGGCCTTCCTGGACGTGAGCCACATACCGCCGCGCGAGCCGGGCGAGGGCCTGCTCGCCGACCTCCGGGACGGCTGGCACGAGGTCGTCGGCCGCCCCTGGTTGTGGTCCATCGTCGCGCAGTTCTCCGTCGTGGTGGCCGTGGTCGCCGCCGCCGAGTCGGTGTACGGACCGCTGGTCGCCCGGGACCACCTCGGCGGGGCGGCGCCGTGGGGGCTGGCACTCGGCGCGTTCGGCGCCGGGAACGTCGGCGGCGCGATCCTGATGATGCGCTGGAAACCGCGCCGCCTGCTGCTCGCGGGCACCCTCTGCGTCTTCCCGCTGGCCATGCCGTCGGCCGCGCTCGCGGTGCCCCTGTCGGTGGCCGGGCTATGTGCGGTGATGTTCGTGAGCGGTGTGGCCCTCGAGGTCTTCGGGGTTTCCTGGATGACCGCGCTGCACCAGGAGATCCCCGAGGACCGGCTCTCCCGCGTCTCGGCCTACGACTGGTTCGGCTCCGTCTCCATGGTCCCGCTGGCCACGGCCCTCGCGGGCCCGGCGGAGGAGGCCTTCGGGCGTACGGCCTCCCTGTGGGGGTGCACCGTGCTGGTCGTCGTGGTGACGGCGGCGGTGTTGTGCGTGTCCGACGTACGGAACATGACGCGGCGTACGAAGGAAGTGGTGGTGGGAGTGCCAACGGCGAGTGAGCCGGCGGGATGGAAGCGCCCGGCCGACGGATCGTGAAGGGCGTGACCGGCGTGATGGGCGTGCCGGTTGCCCTGAAGACCGTGTCAGCCGATGCTGAACGCGCCGTCCGGTGGTTCGGGCGACGGCACCGCGTTCTCGTCCCGTACGGGCTCGGCGTCCCCCATGAAGTCGCGCAGCGCGGCCCCGTGTTCGATGCGGGCCGGGAACGCGTCGGCGGCCGTACGGCGGGCGAGGGTGGCCGTGTCGACGGGGTGATGGGCGGCGACGAGGATCGCGTTGCCGAACCGGCGACCGCGCAGCACGCCCGGCTCTGCGATCAGCGCCAGTTCCTCGAACACCGTGGAGAACGTGGCGAGTTGGGAGCGCAGGAAGGCGAACGGAGCGGTGTCGGCGAGGTTCGCCAGATAGACCCCGTCGCCGCGCAGGACCCGCTCGGCGGCTCGGGCGTACGCCACCGACGTCAGGTGCGCCGGGACGCGTGAGCCACCGAAGACGTCGGCGATCACGACGTCGACGGAGTCGGCGGCGGCGGTTTCCAGCCAGGTGCGGGCGTCCGCTGCGTGCAGCGTGATGCCGGCGTCGTCGGGGACGGGAACGTGCTCGGCCACCATGTCCAGCAGGCCTTGGTCGGCCTCGACGACGTCCTGCCGGGACCCTGGCCGGGTCGCGGTGAGATACCGGGGCAGGGTGAGTGCGCCGCCGCCGAGGTGCAGTACGTCTCGCGGAAGACCCGGTTCCGCGAGGGTGTCGAGGACGTGCCCGAGCCGTCGCGCGTACTCGAACTCCAGGTGCGTCGGCGCGTCCAGATCGACGTACGACTGCGGAGCGCCGTTTACCGTCAGCAGCCAGGCGCGCTTCCGGTCGATGTCCGGAAGCAGCTTGGCGGTTCCGTGATCCACGGGGCGGGTCACGGGTATCCGTTCGTCCACGGGTGCCTCCGGCGGTTGGGTTCGTTGTTGGGTGCGGGTGCGTTGTGGCTGGTCGCGCCGTTCCCCGCGCCCCTGGGGTCCGTGGGTGGGTCGGGGCCGTGGGCCGGTGCGTCAGCCCGTCGCAGGCGGGGCGTACGGCCCTTGCTTGGTACAGGGTGCGGGTTTCCTGAGACAAAACCTACGCGACGGGCATTTGACGCACCGGCCCACGTCCCCTCCCGCCGGTGGAAGGGTGTGGGCACGTGGTGGCTGGCGAGCATGAGGGCGGGCGGCTCCGGGAGCGCCCCTTCAGGGGCGCGGGGAACTGCGCGACCAGCCACGACGGGCCTGCAGCCGCGACACGACTCTCACCCCCACCCCCTTGGGGGGTCTGGGGCGCAGCCCCCAGTTTCGGGAAGGGGCGGGCCTGGGGAAAAGAACCCCTCCCCCACCC
>NZ_BAAGPS010000009.1:263692-295123 GCF_054783935.1 Streptomyces pseudoechinosporeus | reverse complement strand
CTCCCCCACCCACCCGCGCCCCCGGAGTCCTCAGATCCGGCGTGGCAGCGTCCACTCCAGCAGTGTCCGGACCCGGTCGTCCCGTATGTGCTCGACTGCCTCCTCGGCGGTCGTGCGCGGTGTGCTGTCGGGCTTCTCCTCGGCGAGCAGTCGCTCCAACGCGGCGATCGCTCGTGGATCCTGACGCATGGCCAGCCCGCGGGCTGCCTCCGCCACCACCTCCGGATCCGGGTCGTCGAGGAGTGCGGCAAGGGCGTCCCGCAGCGCGGGGGAGTCCGTGTCGAGTACGGCCAGTGCCGTCGTCGCCCAGTTGCGTACATCCCTGTCCGCGTCCCCCGCCAGGGCGATGAGCCGCGCGACGCCCTCCGAGTGAGAGGCGGGGACGAGCCCGCACAGGGCCACGGCGACGGCGCGTCGTACGCCGGTGTCCGGATGGCCGGCGTGCCGGAGGATCTCGGGTAGGGCGGCGGGGTCCTGATGCTGCCCGAGCGCCGCGACGACGGATCGCAACGTCAACGGCTCCTCGGCCTCACGCGCCAACTCCCGCAGCAGCGGCACGCTTTGGGCCGCGAAAGGGCGTACGGCTGCCTCGTCCCGATCCGGCCCGCCCTCCGTCCCCAACCGCCCCAGCACATCCGCCCCGAAGGCCTGCCGCAATGGATCCGCTCCGTCGCCGCACCACAGGACCGCTGCCCCGAACGTCTCCTCGTCGCCACGCCGTGCGAGCGCGGTCACCGCCTCGGTCCAGTCGTCGTTGTCGGGGTCGGCGCAGCGCAGGGCGCGGTCGGCGAGTTCCGAGGCGGGCGCGGTGATGCCCAGCGATGTCTCCAGGAGGGTGACGATGGCCGCGTGGCCCGTCTGCTGGTCGTTGCCCGAGGTGGGGCGGCCCTCCCCGTCCTTCATCAGTTCGACCTCGACGGTCACGCCGCCGTCCTCCCGGAAGCGGTGGGTGACGTACTCATGGCCGGACCCGTGCGTGCGCTCCAGGCCTGCCCGCAGCTCCGCCTCCACATCAAGGGTCAGCCAGCGTCGGGCCTCGGCCAGCGCCTCGGACCTGGCCCACGCCCCGTGCTCGAGCAGGGCGCGTACACAGCCGGGGGAGCCGCGGCGCGCGGCCGTCACCAGCGGGGGCTCGCCGGTGGGGCCCGGACGGTTCGGGTCCGCGCCGCCCGCCAGGAGCTCGGCCACCACGGGCGCGTGGCCGCGCTGGACAGCCCAGGCCAGGGCCGTGAACCTGAACTCCTCCACCAGATCCGGCCGCGCCCCGGCCGCCAGCAGCGCGCGTACGACCTCCGTGTGCCCACCGCACGCCGCCCCGCACAACGGCGAATCGGTGCCCGAGCTGAGCCGGTCCGGTGCGGCCCCGGCCGCCAGGAGGAGGCGTACGACACCGGGGTCGTCCGCCATGGCCGCCAGATACAGGACTGTCTGGCCGTCCTCGTCCACCGATTCCGGACTCGCGCCCGCGCGCAGCAGCCGAACGACCGCGTCCTCGTCGGCCTCGTACACGGCGGTGAACAGACTGGCCGTCAGATCGTGCGTGTTCATCCTTCGACCTTCGCCCGTCAGGCGCCTGCGGGGCAAAGCATTTCGCCATGAAACACGTGACGTTGCCCATACGTCGCACCAGGCTACGTATCGCACTCCAGCACCGTCCGGCACAAGCCGCAGCGGGCCCGCACCCGGCCCCGTACCGGCACCCGGATCCGCTGATGGCAGGTCGGGCAGGGGAACGACACACGCAGCGGACCATGGCCGTCGGGGGTGAAGTCGTACGGGACGCCTACGGGACGGCCGTGGTGGTCCTGGGCGTGGCGGCGGTCCTTCGCGTAGCGGCGGCGGCCCGCCCAGCCGGCCGCCGTCAGCGGGGGCTGCTGCTCGTCGTGGCGGGCCCGCGCCATGCCCTTCGTGTACGCCGTGTACGCCTGCGGGCTGGTGAACCACGTCGAGGGATCCTCGCCGAAGACCAGAGACCGTTTGGCGAGGACGTATCCGAACTCCTCCGGAGTGAGATAGCCGAGCTTCTGCGAGGAGGCGCCGTCCTCGCGGAACGCGTCCAGCAGGAGCCAGCCCGCGCCCAGATACGTCGTCGCGGTGTCCGTGAGGATCTCGTTGTCGCGCGTGCCCGGGAACGACAGGTCCAGGCGGTGCAGATAGACGTGCATGATCTCGTGTGCGAGCGCGGCGCCGATGTCCCTGCGGTGGGTGCGGAAGCGGTCGTTCAGCTCGATGAAGTACTCGGGGCCCGCGGCGAGTTCGACGTTCGCCGCGTGGTGCATCTCGCGGAAGCTGACGATCATGCGGGCGTCCGGCAGCCGGAAGTGCTGGACCAGCTCGCGGGCCACGCGCTGGGCGCCCAGGTACAGGTCGTCATGATCGGCGAACGCCACGTCGGCGGGGACCACGCTGGTGTCGAAGGTGTGGATGGTGTCGTACGAGAGCCGTTTGTACAGCGCGGTGATCGCCGCCCGCACCGTGTCCAGGTGCGGGTAGCCATGCTCGACGGGACCGCCGTTCGCCACGCCCGCACCCCCAGGAGGCTTGAACCCACATCCACGATAAGCGTCCGGCGCCTGCGGGTGGCGGTGGGAGCCGACAGTAGGGTGAACGGTCATGACCACCAGCAACAACGGAACCGAAGGCGTCGAGCCTGCCGTCCGCGCCGAGCTCGCCCGGCTGCGCGACAGCATCGACAACATCGACGCCGCCGTCGTCCACATGCTCGCCGAACGCTTCAAGTGCACCCAGCAGGTCGGGCACCTCAAGGCCGCCCACCAGCTGCCGCCCGCCGACCCGGCCCGCGAGGCCCACCAGATCGCCCGTCTGCGCCGGCTCGCGGAGAACGCCAAACTCGACCCCGCGTTCGCCGAGAAGCTCCTCAACTTCATCATCGCCGAGGTCATCCGTCACCACGAGAGCATCGCCGACAACACGAACACCGTTCAGCAACAGCCGTAACTGGATTCGGCTCCTCAACCGTCCCGACGGCAACCGTGTTTCTACCGGCTGACCCCGTTCCTCGCGCTTTTGTCCGCGCACCCCCTCGGCCTCGGCGCCGAAATGAGGCATCCTGCGCGCAGCACTCCTTGTCAGTCTGTGAGTACTCCCTGTCAACCGGTCCGGGCACCATCTGGTTGTCCAAGCGAGGGGGCTTCGCGCAATGCCGTCGGATGCCAAGATCCTCATCGTCGACGACCATGAGGAAACGCTCTACGCGCTGGAAAGCGCCCTGGCCCCGCTCGGCTACCGGCTGGCGCGCGCCACCAACGGCGACGCCGCCCTCAAGGAAGTCCTGCGCGGCCAGGTCGGATTGCTCGTCCTCGATGTGCACATGCCCGACGTCAGCGGCTTCGACGTCGTCCGCTACCTGCGCCGACTGGAACAGACCCAGCACATTCCCGTCATCCTGGTCACCGGTTTCGGCCCGGACGCCGAACTCACCACCACCGCCTTCCGGCTCGGCGTCGCCGACCTTGTGATGAAGCCCATAGACCCCTGGGCCCTGCGCACCAAGGTGCGGTACCTGTACGACGCCCACCAGCGGTATCTGCGGATGAAACAGGAGGTACGCGAACTCCGGGCGCTGGTAAAGGAGTTACCGCCCCCGAACCAGACCCTGGAACCCGACCCCCGCCTCGACACCCGCGTACCGCCGCAGCGGCCCGTCCTGCGCGAGCACGACCAAACCGCGTAGGACCACGTACGACCCCGAGGCCCGCGCACGTACGAGGCAGCCGACCGGAACCCGACCTCACCTGCGCAGCACCCCACCCATCAGGCAGCATGTCCCCATGTCCGTACTGACGCGCGCCGAAGCGCAGATCCGTGCCCGGCTTCTCGACGTCCACCGCTACCAGATCGAACTCGACCTGACGCGCGGCGACGAGCTCTTCGACTCCCGCACCGTCATCCACTTCACGGTACGGAGCGACCTGGAGGCCGTGGACACCTTCGTCGAGCTCAAGCCTGCCGAGCTGCGCAAGGCTACCCTCGACGGACAGCTGCTCGACCTGGACACCCTGGACGAGAACCGGCTGCCCCTCAAAGACCTCACCCCGGGCGAGCACGAACTGCACATCGACGCCGTCATGCGCTACTCACGCACCGGCGAGGGCATGCACCGCTTCACCGACCCCACCGACGGCGAAACGTACCTCTACACCCAGCTGTTCATGGACGACGTCCAGCGCGTCTTCGCCGCCTTCGACCAGCCCGACCTCAAAGCCGTCTTCGAACTGTCGATAAAGGCCCCCGAGGACTGGACCGTCCTCGCCAACGGGATCACCGAACACCAGGGCGACGGCCTGTGGAAGGCGGCTCCCACCCCGCTGATCTCCACCTACCTCGTCGCCGTAGCCGCCGGCCCCTGGCACTCCGTACGCACCGAACACCGCGGTCTCCCCTTCGGCATCCACTGCCGCCGCTCCCTCGCCCGGTACCTGGACACCGACGCCGACGAACTCCTCGACATCACCCGCGCCTGCTTCGACCGCTACCACGAGAAGTTCGAGGAGCCCTACCCCTTCGACTCCTACGACCAGGCCTTCGTCCCCGAGTTCAACGCCGGCGCCATGGAGAACCCGGGCCTGGTCACCTTCCGCGACGAGTACGTCTTCCGCTCCGCCGTCACCGACACCGAACGCCAGACCCGCGCCGTGACCATCGCCCATGAAATGGCCCACATGTGGTTCGGCGACCTCGTCACCCTGCGCTGGTGGGACGACATCTGGCTGAACGAGTCCTTCGCCGAGTACATGGGCGTCCAGACCCTCGTCGAAGCCACCCGGTTCACCCGCACCTGGACCGACTTCGGCGTCACCCGCAAACCCTGGGGATACGAAGCCGACCAGCGGCCCTCCACCCACCCCGTCGCCCCCGACCCCGAAGCCGTCCCCGACACCGCCTCCGCACTCCTCAACTTCGACGGCATCTCCTACGCCAAGGGCGCCTCCGCACTACGCCAACTTGTCGCCTGGCTCGGCGAAAAGGACTTCCTCGCCGGCATCAACACCCACTTCGCCCGGCACAAGTTCGCCAACGCCACCCTCGCCGACTTCATCGAATCCCTCGCCGACGGCACCGAACGCGACGTCCACGCCTGGGCCGACTCCTGGCTGCGCACCACCGGAGTCGACACCCTCACCCCGAAGATCGGCCCCACCGACAACGGCACCTGCACCCTGACCATCGCCCACCACGGCAGCCGCCCGCACCGCATCGCCGTCGGCCTCTACGACCGCGACCTCAGCGACGAAGGCCGCCTCAGCCTCCGCGAACGCCTCGAACTCGACATCCCCCAGACCGAACCGGCCCACCCCATCGGCAAACGCCCCGCCCTGCTCCTCCTCAACGACGCCGACCTCTCCTACGCCAAGATCCGCTTCGACACGGACTCCTTCGCGACCGTACGCGCCCACCTGTCCGCCCTGCCCGACCCGCTCACCCGCGCCGTCGTCTGGAACGCCCTGCGCGACTGCGTACGCGACGGCGAACTCGCCCCCACCGCCTACCTCGACACCGCCCGCACCCACCTCCCGCACGAGACGGACCTCGCCCTCGTCCAGGGCGTCCTCGCCTTCGCCACCACCCAGATCGCAGACCGCTACCTGCCCGCCCACGACCGGCCCGCCGCCCTCACCACCCTCACCTCCCTGTGCCGCGACCTGATCCGCCGCACCGAGGACGGCTCCCACCCCGGACTGCGCCTCACCGCCGTACGCCACTTCATCGACGCCGCCGCCCAACCCGACACGATCACCGCCTGGTTCTCCGAAGGCACCGTCCCCGGCGGCCCCGAACTCGACCCCGAACTGCGCTGGCGCATCCTCGGCCGCCTCTCCGTACTCGGCGCCATCGACGACGCCGTCATCGAAGCCGAACTCGTCCAGGACCCCAGCGCCACCGGCCAGGAAGGCGCCGCCCGCTGTCACGCCGCCCTCCCCGACCCCGAAGCCAAACGCCAGGCTTGGGAGGCCATGTTCACCACCGACAACCTCTCCAACTACCTGTTCACCGCCACAGCCAAGGGCTTCTGGCAACCCGAACAGACCGACCTGGTCCGCGACTACGTCCCCCGCTACTTCAAGAACGCCCCCACCGTGGCCGCCCGCCGAGGCCCCGCGATCGCCGAAGCGGCGGGCCGCTGGGCGTTCCCGGTGTACGCGGTCTCACCCGAGACACTCCGCCTGGGTAAGAAGTGCCTGAACAAGGCCAACCCGACGCCGGCCCTGCACCGCAAACTGACGGACCAACTCGATGACATGGAGCGAGCGTTGAGGGTGAGGGAGGCGTAACGGCACCCTCGTAAGCAGGGCCGGGGGTGCGCCCCTTTTGGGGGCGCGGGGCTGTGTCGATATGCGGCTCCGCCGCGATGGGGGTCCCCCCGCTCTGGGGGTCCCCCCAGGCCCTTAAGGCACTGGGGGAGAAGCCGAGAGTGGGGGAGCGAGCAACCACAACGCACCCGCACTCGCACACGAACCCAACCCACCACCCCCGTACGCGCCCCGCCCAACCCGCGGAGCGAACCCGTACCTCCATTCGGGTGCCGATCGTTGGATCCTCCGGGGCGCGCAGCCCCAACCCCGCGCCCCGGAGGACGACCATGAGCCCGCTCGCATCAGACGTCGCATCAGGCTTCGCATCAGGCCCTCAAGGCCCAGCCGCCCTACGGCCGTTGCTCACCACGGTGCTCGACGCACTGCGCACCGGCGCCGCCGCAAGAAGAGGCCCACTGCCCACCGGCGGCCCCGAAACAGTGGCCGCACACATACGCGCCGCAGTAGGCGAACCCCTGCCCCAACACGGCGACCCGGACGCCCTCCGCACCCTCGTCCACGCCTTCGCGGCAGGCGCCGCCGACCCCGCCGACCCCCTGTGCACCGCCCACCTCCACTGCCCGCCCCTCGCCGTCGCCACCGCCGCCGACCTCGCCGCCTCGGCCCTCAACCCCTCCCTTGACTCCTGGGACCAGGCCCCCGCCGCCTCCGAGCTGGAAGCCCTGGTCACAGCAGCCCTCGCCAAAGAGGTGTACGGCAAACAGGCCGACGCCCTCGTCACCACCGGCGGCACCGAGTCCAACCAGCTCGCCCTCCTCCTCGCCCGCGAACTGAACGGCAACGTCCAACTCGTCTGCGCGGAGAACGCCCACCACTCCCTCCACCGCGCCACCTGGCTACTCGGCCTCCCCGAACCCATCACCGTCCCCGCCCCCGCAGGCACGCTCGACCCCACCACCCTCGACGAAACCCTCACCAAGCTGCCCGGCCCACTGATCGTCGCCGCCACCGCCGGCACCACCGACGCCGGACTCATCGACCCGCTCCCCGCCATCGCCGACGTCTGCCACACCCACGGAGCCCGCCTGCACATCGACGCCGCCTACGGCGGAGGCCTCCTCTTCAGCGACCGCCACCGCAGCAGACTCGACGGACTCGCCCACGCCCACACCGTCACCCTCGACCTGCACAAACTCGGCTGGCAACCCATCGCCGCAGGCCTGATCGCCGTCCAGGACCCGCACGACCTCCGCGTACTGGAACACCACGCCGACTACCTCAACGCCGACGACGACACCGAGGCCGGCCTCCCCGACCTCCTCGGCCGCTCCCTGCGTACGACCCGACGCCCCGACATCCTCAAAATCGCCGTCACCCTCAAAACACTCGGACGCCAAGGACTCGGCACACTCGTCGACCAAGTCTGCGCCCACGCCCGCGAGTTCGCCCACCTCATCGCGTCACACCCCGGCTTCGAGCTCTACGCACCGCCCACCATCAGCACCGTCCTCTTCAGACCCGCCCACGCCACCGACGACGCCGTCGCCGACATACGCCGCGCACTCCTCACCCAAGGCCGCGCCGTCCTCGGCCGCGCCCGCCCCGACGGCCGCCTCTGGCTCAAAGCCACCCTGCTCAACCCGCACACCACAACCGGCGACCTCGCCGCACTCCTGAAACTGGTGGAAGGACACACCCCCCGATGAGCCCGACGCCCCACCCCGCACGCCACGAACCCGAAGCACCCCGCGACCTGATCGGCATCGGCATCGGCCCCTTCAACCTCTCCCTCGCCGCCCTCGCCCACCCCCTCACCGAACTCGACACCGCCTTCTACGACCAACGCCCCGCCTTCGACTGGCACCCCGGCCTCCTCATCGACGGCGCCACCCTCCAAGTGCCCTTCCTCGCCGACCTGGTCACCCTCGCCGACCCCGCAAGCCCCTGGTCCTTCCTCAACTACCTCCGCAGCCGCGACCGCCTCTTCCCCTTCTACTTCGCCGAGCGCTTCCACATCCACCGCGCCGAATACGCCGCATACTGCCGCTGGGTCAGCGACCACCTGCCCGCACTCCACTTCGGCCACCACATCGACGCCGTCCGCTGGAACCCCGGGCGCGACCTCTTCGAAGTCGACTTCACCCGGCGACCCGACCCCGAAGGCGACGACGGCGAAGAAGGCGAAGCCCACGGCCGTACGTACGCCAAGAACCTCGTCCTCGGCATCGGCACCGCCCCCCACATCCCCGAACCGCTCCGCCCCCTCGTCGAAGCCCCCGGCGTACCCGTCATCCACGCCGCCGACTACCTCGAACACCGCGAACAACTCCTCACCGCCGACCACATCACCGTCATCGGCTCAGGACAGTCAGGCGCCGAGATCTACCTCGACCTCCTCCGCCACCGCCCCGCAGGCCGCGAAAAAATCCACTGGCTCGCCCGCACCGAAGCGTTCGCCCCCATGGAGTACTCCAAACTCGGCCTCGAACACTTCACCCCCGACTACACCCGCTACTTCCACGCCCTGCCCGAACCCGTACGCGACCGCCTCGTCCCCGCCCAATGGCAGCTCCACAAAGGCATCGACGCCGACACCATCGCCGCCATCCACGACGAGCTCTACCAGCGCACCCTCCACGGCGGCTGGCCCGACACTGTCCTCACCCCCGGCGTCCACGTCCGCACCGCCGGCCGCATCGCCAGGACGAGCATCGAACTCCACCTCGAACACATCCAGCAAGGCACCCGCACCCGCCTCACCACCGACGCCGTCGTCCTCGCCACCGGCTACCGCGAACGCCCCCTCGACCCCTTCCTCGCCGGCCTCGACCCCTACGTGAGCCGCGACAGCGCCGGCCGCCCCCACATCGACGACCAGTACCGCCTCACCCTCGACCCCACCGTCACCGGCTCCCTCTACGTCCAGAACGCCGAACTCCACACCCACGGCGTCGGCACCCCCGACCTCGGCCTCGCCGCCTGGCGCAGCGCCACCATCCTCAACTCCCTCACCGGCAAAGACCCTTACCCACTTCCGCGGCGCACCGCCTTCACCACCTTCGGCCTCGAAGACGGGACGCCGGGAAAACACGGGATCATGGGAAACCGGGGAATTACGGGAAAACCGGGGCACCATCCCGCGTCAGCTTCCACCCCACCGAAGCGAACTCCTTCGGATCCAGCGTGCCCTTCGCCGTCACCCACTCCGCGATCCGCGTACGGATCTCCGTCGACTCCGACCACACCTCCGTAGCCGCCGCCACATGCGGGAACGCCCCACCACCATTGGCCCGGTAGTTGTTCACTGCGAACACGAACTCCTGCGCGTCATCCAGCGCCGCACCCTCATACGAAAGATTCCTGATCCGCGAACCGGCCGCCTGCGCGACATCGATCTCGTACGTCAACCCCGACACATAGTCGTAGTTGTAATCCGGACGGCCACCCGCATTGGTCAGCTTCTCCACATCGACGGGCGCCCCCGCCGCCGTCCGCACGAAATACTCCGCCGAATACTCCAGATACGCCCGCACCTGCGCACCCGTCATCACCTTCGCGACCAGCGTGTTGTCGTACACATACAGACTCGACAGATCCCGGATCGTCACCTCGCCGGCCGGGATCTCCGACGTACGGGAAAACGGCGACGCCTGTGCGATCACCGGCAACGACGCATACTCCGTCCCCGCCAGCGCCGCCTTGACCACGTCCTCCTGAACCTTCGTGATCAAGTCGATGATCGGCGCGTCCTTGTAACGGGCCTCGACCGTCGTCAGCGCCTCCGTCGCCGTCCCGACCACCTGATTCACATACGCCACCACGACGTCATGCTCGTCCTTCAGCAACCTTGTGATCTCCGGATCATCGGCAACCGCATTCGAGTTCAGCACCGAGGCCGCCACAGACTCGACCACCCACTGCCCCCGCTTGAAAACCAGCTCGAAATCGAAGAGAGACAACCGCTCCGCATACGCCAACGGCTCCGACAGCACCACGGTCCTACCCGTCTGCTCGTTGGTGACCTTCAACTCGGGAATCTCCACATGCGCATGCCCGACGAGAATCGCGTCGATCCCCGGCACCTGCTGCGCCACCAACGCCGCCGAATTCTCGACATACGGCAACTGATCACCGTACGAAGACGTCCCCGACGACCCACTGTGCGCCGAAACAACCACCACATCCGCACCCATCGACCGCAGCTTCGGCACCCACTCCGCCGCCTGCTCCTCAAGCCCCGGAAACGTCAACTTCCCCTGCACATAAGCCTTGTCCCAGATCGCAATCCCCGGATTCGTCAACCCCAGCACCGCCACCCTCACAGGCGGCAGACCCCGCACATGGAACGTCTTCATGAAGTACGGCGGAAAAGCCGGCCGCAGTGTCTTCGCATCCAGCGCATTAGCACCCAACAACGGAAACTCGCACTGCGCCTCGAACTTCCGCAACGTCTCGATGCCGTAATTGAACTCGTGATTGCCGAGCGCCACCGCGTCATACCCGATCGCGTTCATCGCCTGCGCCATCGGGTGCACCGGCCCGTCCTCGGCCGTGATCGGATCGACCTTCGCGTAGTAGTACGTCAGCGGAGTGCCCTGGATCGTGTCGCCCGCATCCAGGAGCAGGGTGTTACGGCGGCCCTTCTCCGCACGGACCTGGTTCACCAGCGTCGAAATACGGGCCAGGCCCTGCGCGTTGCCCTCCGAGTCGGCGTACTCCGCGTCCTTGAAATAGTCCCAGTTGAAAACATGCCCGTGCAGATCCGTCGTGCCCATGACGGTCAGCGCATACCGCTTCACCGGCTTCCTGCCTCTCGTCGCCTGGGCAGCCTGAGCCGCCGGAGCCGCGACCGTACCGGTGAGCGCCACCCCCGCCCCGGTCACGGCGGACTTCTTCAGGAACTTCCGGCGGTTCAGCGGCATGTCTCGTAACTCCTCGGAGGGGCGGGGTCCAACGCGCGCATGGTCAACAACGCGCGTAGATTCTGACCCGGTCATGACCAGCAGCAACAGACCCTCCAGGTTTCGATCTGATGACCGGCCAGTCCCAGAACCAGGCCACCGATGACAGAGTGGGACGTATGACCCCAGCCGCAGAGGACCCCCGACCCACAACCCCTTACGGCACACCCGAAGCCCCCCGCATCGCCGTCCGAGGCGAAGCCCACCTCGAAGTCGACCCCGAAATCGCCCGCATCGGCATCACCGTCATGGCCCGCGGCACCGACCGACGCACCGCCCTCGACGACCTCACCCGCCGCAACGCCACCGCACTCGACCTGATCAAGACATACGGCCAAGCCGTCGAGCACCTGGAAACCGGCACCTTCTCCATCAGCCCCGAACTCACCAAACACGGCCGCGGCGAACGCATCCGCGCCTACCACGGCCGCGTCCACACCACAGCCGAACTCACCGACTTCACCGCACTCGGCGAACTGACAACACGACTCGCGGACCTCGACCTCACCCGCGTCGACGGCCCCTTCTGGGCCCTGCGCCCAGGCTCACCCGCCCACCGCCAAGCCCGCCAACAAGCAGTACGCGAAGCCGTCCAACGCGCCCGCGAATACGCCGAAGCACTCGGTACGACACTCGCCGCGCTCGTCGAACTCGCCGACATCGGCGCGGAAAACGGCGAGCGTTACGCAACGGTGGTCTCAGGCCGCGCACGCAGCGGCGGCTTCGTCGCAGCCGCCGAAGACTCCACCGCCGCACCCCTGGACCTCGAACCCCAACGCCAACACGTCTACGCCCATGTCAACGCCCGCTTTACGATGGCGCCGCCGGAGCTCTGATAACTGGCTCAAATGCTCATCGGAGCACCCCGGCGCACAATTCAACACTTGTCAATAGCCCTTCACGCAAAGGTCGTTGAGTAGTCATGCATGACCAATTCCCTACCCACCGGTAAGCCCTAGGCTCGAACCATGCGCCGAGCAAAGATCGTCTGCACCCTGGGCCCCGCAACCGACTCGTACGACCAGATCAAAGCACTGGTCGAAGCCGGAATGGACGTAGCCCGCTTCAACCTCAGCCACGGCACCTACGCCGACCATGAGGAGCGCTACCAGCACGTACGAAAGGCCTCCGACGAAACCGGCCACAGCGTCGGAATCCTCGCCGACCTTCAAGGCCCGAAGATCCGACTCGGCCGCTTCAGCGAAGGCCCCGTACTCCTTGAACGCGGAGACACCTTCACCATCACCGTCGAAGAAGGCATCCAAGGCGACCGCCAGACCTGCGGCACCACCTACGACGGACTCGCCGCCGACGTCACCACCGGCGAACGCATCCTCGTCGACGACGGCAAAGTCTGCCTCGAAGTCACCGCCGTCGACGGCCCCCGCGTCCACACCACCGTCGTCGAAGGCGGCATGATCTCCGACAACAAAGGCCTGAACCTCCCCGGCGTCGCCGTCTCCGTCCCCGCCCTCTCCGACAAGGACGAGGCCGACCTCCGCTGGGCCCTGCGCACCGGCTTCGACGTCATCGCCCTCTCCTTCGTCCGTAGCGGACGCGACATCCAGGACGTCCACCGCATCATGGACGAAGAGGGCCGCCGCCTCCCCGTCATCGCCAAGGTCGAAAAACCCCAAGCCGTCGAAAACATCAACAACATCGTCGCCGCCTTCGACGGGATCATGGTCGCCCGAGGCGACCTGGGCGTCGAAATGCCACTGGAGCAGGTCCCGATCGTCCAGAAACGCACGATCAAGCTGGCCAAGCGCAACGCCAAACCGGTCATCGTCGCCACCCAGATGCTCGACTCGATGATCGACAACTCCCGCCCGACGCGCGCGGAAGCGAGCGACGTCGCCAACGCCGTCATCGACGGCACGGACGCCGTGATGCTGTCCGGCGAAACGAGCGTCGGCAAGTACCCCATCGAGACGGTCAAGACGATGTCGCGGATCGTGGAAGCGGCCGAGGAAGACATCCTCGCGAAGGGCCTCCCGCCCCTGACCGAACGCAACAAGCCCCGCACCCAGGGCGGCGCCGTCGCCCGCGCGGCCGCCGAGATGGGCGACTTCCTGGGCGCGAAGTTCCTCGTCGCCTTCACTCAGAGCGGAGACACGGTCCGCCGCCTGTCGCGTTACAGGTCACCGATCCCTCTCCTGGCCTTCACCCCCGACCCGGCCACCCGCTCCCAACTCAACCTCACCTGGGGCGTCGAAACCTTCCTCGGCCCCCACGTCAACTCCACCGACGCGATGGTCGACCAGGTCGACGAACAGCTCCTCAAGATCGGCCGCTGCCAGAAGGGCGACATCGTGGTGATCACCGCCGGGTCGCCGCCGGGAGTCTCGGGCTCGACGAACCTGGTCCGTGTTCACCACATTGGCGAGGATGACGCGCCCAAGTAGTGGCGTGGGGTTAGTGCTTGGGGCCTACGTGGGTGTCCATTAGGGCTACGGAGGCTTTGCGGGCGACCGAGATGGTCACGGCCGCGCGGCTCTGATGGAGTGGCTTCCACTCGACTCCGACGAGGTCGAGCGTGTCCGTGAAGAGCTGGATGATGTCGGTCGACGTGTTCGTGAAGAAGTACCGGGGGTATTCGTAGCGCTTGCGTTCGCCCTTCACGAGGCGAGTCGTCCAGTTGGTGATCCGGCACCCGTCGGAGTGGATGAGCCCTCGGATGAAGTCCCAGGGGTGCGCGTTCACGATCTTCTGCTGCCAGGGCTCGAGGGCGATGGTGCGCTCGTGCTTCTTGCCGGGACCGTGCTGGGGAAAGAAGCAGGGCCAGTGCTTGCTGGTGACAGTGACTGCTACACAGCCGTCCTTCTTCACGCGGAACACGCTGTTGTCCGGGCGTACGGCACGAAGCGCAGCTTCGCAGGCGTCGATAAGGCCGGGCCAGGCGTTGTCGCACACGATGCGGATGAAGTAGACGCCCCTACGGTGAGCGTTGATGCAGCCGTCGCCGAGATAGAGGCCGAGGAGATACGCGTACGCCGCCGGGTCCTCGGGTGGTGCGGGCACGCCCTGGCACCGAGGGCACGGTTTCCCGGCGCGCTTGAGCGGCTCGATACGGGTTTTGCCAGGAGCGGATCGTTGCCCGGGAGACGCCAGTCTCTTTGCTGACGGAGTTCAGGCTGCGCCCCTGGCCAACCAGTGCGAGTGCCCGCTTGCGTGTGCTCATGTCGTACATGTGCACACTCTGTGTGACTGATCGTCTCGACACGCAGCAAAAAGCGGAGGTTCACGAGAACGTGAACCCCCGCTTCCAGGAGATAACCTTCGAATCTAAGGAAAAGTGCCCCGGGTCGGACTCGAACCGACACTGTATGGGTTTTGAATCCATTGCCTCATGCCAATTGGGCTACCGGGGCCCAGCGAATCGAAGGTTAACCTCGACCCGCTGCCCGTCCACCATATCGCAGCTGGGTACCCTCTTGGAAAGCAGCGCCCCTGCCCCTGAACGAGGAGCCCCCGTGACCGCCCCCGAGTCGCCCCAGCCCACAGACGCGCCCGACGACGACAAGTCGCACGTGCCTCCGCTGACGACCCGTGTCGTCATCGCTGAGGACGAGGCGCTGATTCGTCTCGACCTCAAGGAGATGCTCGAGGAAGAGGGGTACAGCGTCGTTGGCGAGGCCGGTGACGGTGAGGAGGCCGTGGAGCTGGCTCGGGAGCACCGTCCGGATCTTGTGATCCTTGATGTGAAGATGCCGAAGCTCGATGGGATCTCCGCCGCGGAGAAGATCGCCGAGGAGTCCATCGCCCCGGTGCTCATGCTCACGGCGTTCTCGCAGCGTGATCTGGTCGAGCGGGCGAGGGACGCCGGCGCGATGGCGTACCTCGTGAAGCCGTTCAGTAAGAGCGATGTCGTCCCGGCGATCGAGATGGCCGTCTCCCGCTTCACGGAGTTGAAGCAGTTGGAGAAGGAGATCGCCGATCTGACGCAGCGTCTGGAGACGCGGAAGCTCGTGGATCGTGCGAAGTCGGTTCTGCAGACGGAGTACGGGTTGTCGGAGCCGGCGGCGTTCCGGTGGATTCAGAAGACGTCGATGGATCGTCGGATGTCGATGCAGCAGGTGGCGGAGGCGGTTATTCAGGACGCGGAGGAGAAGAAGGCCGCGAAGGACTGAGGTCGGTACCTGCACGCGCGTACATACGACGAGGCCCGCACCCCCTGTGAGGGGGTGCGGGCCTCGTCGTACAACGGTCGTACCGGGTGAGGAGCTCAGTCCTCGCCGAGGTACGCCTTGCGTACGGATTCGTCGTGCAGGAGGTCCTGTCCGGTGCCGGTGAGCACGATGTTGCCGACTTCCATGACGTGTCCGTGGTCGGCGAGTGACAGTGCCGCCTGGGCGTTCTGTTCGACCAGGAGGATGGTGGTGCCTTGGGATTTGAGTTCGGCGATGGTGGCCATGATCTTCTGCATCATGATCGGCGAGAGGCCCATGGAGGGTTCGTCGAGCATGAGGAGTTTGGGCTGTGACATGAGGGCGCGGCCCATGGCGAGCATTTGCTGTTCGCCGCCGGAGAGGGTTCCGGCGGCTTGCTTTCGGCGTTCTCCGAGGATGGGGAAGAGGTCGTAGGCGCGCTGTATGTCCTTTTCGATGCCTGCTTTGTCGTCGCGGAGGAATGCGCCGAGCCGCAGGTTGTCCTCGATGGTCATGCGGGGGAAGATGTGCCGGCCCTCGGGGGAGTGGGCGAGTCCCAGGGAGACGATCTGGTGGGCCGGGGTCTTCTTCAGCGATTTGCCGCCGAATTTGATCTGGCCACTGAGCGGCTTGAGCAGTCCCGACAGGGTGCGCAGTGTCGTGGTCTTGCCGGCCCCGTTGGTGCCGATGAGGGTGACGACTTCGCCGGCTTCGACTTTGAAGGAGATACCTTTGACGGCTTCGATTTTGCCGTAGGCGACTCGGAGTTCGTCGACTTCGAGGAGGGCGGTCATCGGTCGTTCTCCTTGCGGGGCGCGGCGTCCGTCGGGGTGGCGGCGTTGGCCTCGGCGGCTTCGACTTCCGCTACTTCTTTGGCGCCTGGGGCGTCTTCGAAGGGTTCTCCGAGGTAGGCGGCGATGACGCGTTCGTCGCCTTGGACGGTTTCGCTGCTGCCTTCGACGAGTTTTTCGCCCTGTACGAGGACTGCGACGCGGTCGCAGAGGTTGAAGATGAAGCGCATGTCGTGCTCGATGACGAGGACGGCGATGCCCATGTCCCGGATGGCGAAGACGAGTTCTTCGGTCGCCCGGGTTTCCTGTGGGTTCATGCCGGCTGTCGGCTCGTCGAGCAGCAGCAGGCCGGGCTCGCTGGCCAGCGCCCGCGCGATTTCCAGCTTGCGCTGTTCGCCGTACGGGAGGTTGCGGGCGAGGTGTTCGGCCTTCTTTTCGAGGCCGATGAACTTGAGTAGTTCCATGGCCCGTTCGCGGGAGGCGGCTTCGGCTTTGTGGAAGCCGGGGCCGCGGAGCAGCGCGGACCAGAGCCCTTCCTTCGTACGGGTGTGGCGGCCGACGAGTACGTTTTCCAGGACTGTCATGTTGGCGAAGAGCCGGATGTTCTGGAATGTACGGGCGATTCCGGCGGCGGTGACCTTGAAGGATTTGGCCGGCAGGACGGTGCCTTTGTAGCGGACCTCTCCCTCGGTGGGGATGTAGAGGCCGGTGAGGCAGTTGAAGAAGGTGGTTTTGCCGGCGCCGTTGGGGCCGATGAGGCCGACGATTTCGCCGCTGTTGACGGTGAGGTCGACGTTGCGTACGGCGGTGAGGCCGCCGAAGCGCATGGTGACGCCGCGTGCGTCGAGGACGGTTTGGCCGGGCGTGGGTGCGGCCGGTGCGGTGTCTTTGGTGGTGGTGTCGGTTGTCATGGTGGTCAGGCCCCTGCCTTGCTGAGGACTGTGGGCGCTTCCGTTTCTTCGTGGAATTCGAGCTGGCGGCGCCGGTTCGGGATGAGGCCTTCCGGACGGAAGCGCATGAGCAGGACGAGCGCGAGGCCGAAGGCGAAGAGTTGGTAGTTGCCCAGGAATTGGAGCTTGGCGGGGATGAGGTAGAGGAGGGCGGCGCCGACGAGGGGGCCGCTGATGGTGCCCATTCCGCCGAGGACGACTGCGGCGAGGAGGAATGCCGAGTTCGGTGGTACGACGTGGGCGAATTGGTATTGCTCGGGGGTCACGGTGTAGGTGACGTGGGCCTGGACGGTGCCGGCGAGGCCGGCGAGTGCGGCGCCGAGGGCGAAGGCGATGAGTTTGACGCGGAAGCCGTTGATGCCCATGGCGAGGGCGGCGGTTTCGTCTTCGCGGATGGCGATCCAGGCACGGCCGATGCGGGAGTCGCCGCTGCGTCGGAAGACGATGACGACGACGAGGGTGATGAGGAGCATCAGCAGGAAGTAGTTGGCGAAGCGGGCGATGGTGAACCCGGCGATGGTGTGTTCTTCGCCGAAGTCGAAGCCGAAGATGTTGAGGTTCGGAATCGATGCGATGCCGTTGGAGCCGTTGGTGATGTCGGGGCCTGAGGTGCCGTCGGCGTTGAGGACGGCGATGCGGAAGATTTCGCCGAAGCCGAGGGTGACGATGGCGAGGTAGTCGCCGCGTAGGCGGAGGGTGGGGGCGCCGATGAGGACGCCGAAGATCATGGCGACGGCTGCGCCGAGGAGGGCGGAGGCCCAGAACGGCAGGTGGATGTCGAAGGGGGATGAGGGGGAGCCGGAGACCATGGCTCCGGTGTAGGCGCCGACGCCGAGGAAGGCGACGTATCCGAGGTCGAGGAGTCCGGCCATGCCGACGACGATGTTGAGGCCGAGGGCGACGGTGGCGAAGATCAGGATGTAGACGCCGATGGTGGCGTACTGGTCGTCGGACTGTGTGAAGGGGAAGGCGGCGGCGGCGGCGAAGGCGCCGATCATCGTGACGTTGCGGTGTTTGGCGGTGATCGCGGAGACCCTGGCGACGAGTCCTGCCTTGGTGACGGCGGCGAAGCCGAAGCCGACGGTGATCATGAAGCCGACGAAGAGTTCGTCGTATTCGGTGCCGATGCCGTAGGTGAAGACGGTGAGGCCTAGGGCGAGTGCCGCGACGATGATGAGGATTTCGGCGTACGCGGGGAGTTTGCGGGCCGGGGTTACGTCGCTGGAGGCGAAGGCCGCTTTGAAGACCGTCACTTTGTTGCGGGTGTTGTGGCGGAACTGCTCCCAGTCGGTGTCTTCGGGGTCGGCCGGTTCGGGTTCGGGCCGGTCGAAGGGGAGGGAGAGGGCGCCGAGGAGGGTGGCGAGGGTGACGATGGCGACGACCCAGCCGCCGGGTTCGAGGTTGGCGAGGCCGCCGAGTTGGACGCTGATCGCGATGATCGTGAACCAGGCGGTGGCGAAGGCGGCGAGTGCGGCGAGTTTGATGGCGCTGTCGGCTGCGCCGGGTGTGAGCCAGCGCAGTCCCTTCACTCCGTAGGAGGCGAGGCCGAAGAGTGCGGTGAGGGCGCCGGCGATGAGGACGAGGACTTGGAGGCCGCCGGGGTAGCCGTAGACGGTGAGGTCGCCGGGGAAGGCGTCGGTCCAGGTCCAGGCGAGGAAGGTGGAGATGAGGGTGAGGATGCCGCCGCCGGTGGCGAGGGCGCGGCCGAGGTTTTCGGGGATGCCGATGAGGCCGCTGGGTTTGCCGTCGGCCGGGGTGCTCGGCGTCTGGGGGGCAGTGGTCTGTGTGGTCATCGGTGTCACGCCCTGTCCGCCACGCGCTCACCCATCAGGCCTTGTGGCCTGAAGAGGAGGACGAGGATGAGAAGTACGAAGGCCCAGACGTTGGCCCAGGACTGGCCGCCGAGTTGCTCCATGCCGGGGACGTCGGCGATGTAGGCGGTGGCCATGGTTTCGGCGATGCCGAGGACGAGGCCGCCGATCATGGCTCCGTAGATGTTGCCGATGCCGCCGAGGACGGCGGCGGTGAAGGCTTTGAGGCCGAGGATGAAGCCCATGCGGAATTGGACCTGGCCGTATTTGAGGCCGTAGGCGACGGCTCCGACGGCGGCGAACACGGCGCCGAGGGCGAAGGCGACCACGATGATGCGGTCGGTGTTGATGCCCATGAGTTTGGCGGTGTCGGGGTCCTGGGCGGTGGCCTGCATGCCGCGTCCGGTGCGGGTCTTCATGACGAAGTAGGCGAGGATCGCCATGCTGATGGGGGCGACGATCAGCAGGAAGATGTCACCGGTCTGGATGGTGACGTTGCCGATCTCGAAGGGGCCGCCGTCGATCTCGGGGAAGTTGATGGATTCCTTGGCGTCGGGGTACCAGGCCCATACGGCTTGCTGGAGGGCGAGGGAGAGGCCGATGGCGGTGATGAGGGGGGCGAGGCGTGGTGCGCCTCGCAGGGGGCGGTAGGCGAACCGTTCCGCGCCTACGGCGACGATGACCGCGGCGATGACGGCGCCGAGGAGCATCAGTGGCAGTGCGATCCACATGGTGGTGCCGTCGGGCAGGACGTACAGGTAGACCGTGAGGGCGCCGAACCCTCCGATCATGAAGATCTCGCCGTGGGCGAAGTTGATGAGCTGGACGATGCCGTAGACCATCGTGTAGCCGATGGCGACGAGCCCGTACATGGATCCCAGTAGCAGGCCGTTGACCAGCTGCTGCGGCAGTTCGTTCACCGCATGTCCTCCGAGACTTCGGATTTGTCGAGGGATGTGACCGGATGCGAGTCCGCGCGGGGCGCCAGTGGTGCAGCGCCCCGCGCGGCTCGTTCAGTGGTGCGGGTGTGGATCAGCCTTCGTAGGTGCCGGACTTCACCGGCTTCCACTCGGTGCCCTCGACGGAGTAGACGGTGAGCTGCTTGTTGGTGGTGTCGCCGTATTCGTCGAAGGCGACCTTGCCGGTCACTCCGTCGAAGGAGACGTTCTGCATGGCTTCTGTGATCTTTGCGCGGGCGTCGTCCGGGAGTTCGCCGTTGTTGTCCTCGACGACCGTCTTGACGGCCTGGATGATCGCCCAGGCGGAGTCGTAGGAGTAGCCGCCGTACGCGGCGAAGGGCTCCTTGTAGCCCTCGGCCTTGTAGTTGGCGACGAACTCCTTGGCGGAGGGGAGTTCTTCGACGGGTGCGCCGACGGAGGTGGCGAGGTCGCCTGCGCTGCCGGCGCCGGCGAGGGAGATGAACTCCGGGTCGTAGATGCCGTCGCCGCCGACCAGCGGGATCTTGGCTCCGGCGGCCTTGATCTGCTTGCTCAGCGGACCGGCCTGCGGGTATTCACCGCCGTAGTAGACGACGTCGGCGCCGGAGTTCTTCACCTTGGTGGCGACCGCGGAGAAGTCCTTGGTCTCGGGGTCGATGTGCTCGGTGCCGGCGATGGTGCCGCCGAGCTTCTTGAACTCGTCGGTGAAGGTGCCGGCCAGACCGGCGCCGTAGGTCTTCTTGTCGTCGATGACGAAGACCTTCTTCTTCTTAGCGTCGTTGAAGACGTACTGCGCGGCGAACGGGCCCTGGATGGCGTCCGTGGTCGCGGTGCGGAAGTACGACTTGTACGCGCGGACCTTCTTGCCGCTCTGCCAGTCCGGGCCCTGGGTCAGGGTCGGGCCGGTGTTGGCGGGGGAGACCTCGACGAGCTTGGCGTCGTCGAAGACCTTCTGCATGGATTCGGCGACGCCGGAATTCAGGGGGCCGACGACACCGAGGACTTCCTTGTTGGCGACGAACTTGGTGGCGTTCTGCTGGCCGGAGGAGGGCTGCGCCTGGTCGTCGAGGGATTCGACCTTGAAGGTGATGCCGTCGACGACCTTGTCCTTGTTGGCCTGCTTGGCTGCGAGGTCGGCGGAGTTCTTGATGCCGAGGCCCAGGGCCGACAGGTCGCCGGTGAGCGGGGCATCGACGCCTATGACCACGGTGGTGCCACCGTCGCCGGAGGAGCCGCCGCCGTCGTCGTCTCGCGAGCCGCAGGCGGTGAGTGTGAGTGCTCCCGCCGCCAGCGCGGCGGTGATGGCGATGAGCGAACGTTGGCGCACGATCAGTCCTTTCCCTGGCGCGGCCCTTCCCCGTAGAAGCGGCCGAGTCGAGCGCTGGTCCGAAGATGATTCGGATCCGATGGCGCGGTGACTGGGCGTGACTCTAAGCGTGTGTGGGGAACGTGGAGGAGGGTCTGGCCAATGCTGTGACGCTCTTGTTATGACACGAGGTAATGCAGAGCGGTACTCAGTGGGTGGAAGAGTGGAATTACGGCTGATTCGCCCGGTCCGCATAGTGAGAACTCGCAGGCCTCGCCGGGTGCCGTCAGGAGCGTACTACTACTTTGGTGCTGTCGCGGAGTTGGTGCTGCAGGCGCCTTGAACGGCTTCCGAGAGGTCGTGTGCATACCGTTCACCAAGGATGAAACTGTGCACTTGTATTGCGCGCGTATTACGCAGAGTTACGTCCAGGAAAGGTAGTCCGGCGTTCCTTGGCACTTGCGCGCATTCCGTCACCTGCATGGTGATGTTGATCTTGTGGGGAAAGCCGGTCCTTGTCCGGAAAGGCAGACGCGGAACCGAAGCCAGCGAAAGACCGGCATAGGGCTGCGTTATCCGCAGCACGGTGACCTGAGGGCCGGACTGAACGGTCAGCTCCACGCCGATGCTGAAGCTCTTGGGCGGAGCGTTGTCGGGCGAGGGCTCCGGCCCGAGGTAGGTGAGGCCGACCACCTGTGAGGGGTACGGCGGCGGGTCCGGCGGGGCTTGTTCGGGCCGGGTGGCGTAGAGGTAGCCGCCGCCCGCGAGGAGAACGACTGCTGCCGCGATCGACAGGACGACGCGGCGGTGCCGGGTGTACGTCTGCGCGAGGTGTCCGCGCGGTGGTTCGGGCGGGGGCTCCGGCGGGGTGCCCGGGCCTGGGATGTCCCACGCGCGCGTGCCTTCGCCCGGCTCGACGGGGCCGACGCCGCTCACCCCCACGGCCTTCCGCTCGGGATGCCGTCGCGGTACAGGTCCTTGCAGCCCGCGCGCGCTTCGCGGTCGATCAGCCTCTCCGCGGCCTGTGCGCCCTTGCTCTTCTTCTCGGCCCGGGCGGCGTCCACGACCTTCAGCAGGATCTCGTACTGCCTGCCCGACAGGCCCATCGACTGGTAGTCCCCGTAAGTGTCCCCCGTCAGGACCTCCCGCGACCAATACGTGACGATCTGCGTGCACAGGTCCTCGGGAGGAGTGGCCGACGGCGACGGCGAGCCGGCGCCGGTCCGTGCGGCATCCCGCGGACCCACGCTGTCCTTCGAGTCGTCCTGCCCGCACCCGGTGATCAGGGCGCCGGTCAACAGCGCAAGCCCGAGCCCGAATCCAAGCGCTGCCCCCGGCCAGGGGGCTTCTCCCGATTTCATGCCTTGACGCTAAGCCGCCGGGTGCCGGGGAGCAACGGCGCTGTGGACGACCACGGTGCTGTGGACAACTCCGGTACCCGTCAGGGTGATTAGGGTCCGGCAGTCCCGGTTCCCCGAAGGGGCGTGGGTCAGTCCGCGGCACGTACGCGTTCCTCGTCGCTCGCCTTCACGTCGCGCAGCAGACAGGTGAGCCGCGCGGTGCATACGCGCTTGCCCGCCTCGTCGCTGATCGCTATCTCGTACGTCGCGGTGGACCGGCCGCGGTGTAGGGGGGTCGCGACACCGGTGACGAGGCCGGAGCGGGCTCCCCGGTGGTGGGTGCAGTTGAGGTCGAGGCCGAGGGCGATCTTGGAGCTGCCGGCGTGCAGCATCGCGCCGACCGAGCCCAGCGTCTCGGCGAGCACGGCGGAGGCGCCGCCGTGCAGGAGTCCGTACGGCTGTGTGTTGCCCTCGACCGGCATGGTGCCCACGACGCGGTCCGCGGAGGCCTCGGTGATCTGGACGCCCATGCGTGGGCCCAGGTGCCCCGCGGAGAACATGGCGACGAGATCGACGCCGAGGGCCGTGTACTCGTCGATGACCTCTTGCGGGAAGTTCACGTGCTGGTGCTCGCCCATGGGGTCCGGCTCCTTCGTCTTTCGGCCGTCTATCGGAGCGCTCGCTAAGCGAGCGCTCAGTTGGTAGCCGATTGTTCCAGACGGACGACCACGGACTTGCTGGCGGGTGTGTTGCTGGTGTCCGCGGTGGCGTCCAGGGGGACCAGGACGTTGGTCTCCGGGTAGTACGCCGCCGCGCAGCCCCGGGCCGTCGGATAGTGCACGACCCGGAAGCCGGGGGCACGCCGCTCCACACCGTCCTGCCACTCGCTGACGAGATCGGTGTACGAGCCGTCGGCCAGGCCCAGCTCACGGGCGTCGTCGGGGTTCACGAGCACCACCCGGCGGCCGTTCTTGATGCCCCGGTAGCGGTCGTCCAGGCCGTAGATCGTGGTGTTGTACTGGTCGTGCGAGCGCAGCGTCTGCAGCAGGAGACGGCCCTCGGGGAGCTTCGGGTACTCGACGGGCGCGGCCGTGAAGTTGGCCTTGCCGGTGGCGGTGGGGAAGCGGCGCTCGTCGCGCGGGGCGTGCGGCAGAGCAAAGCCTCCCGGCTCGGCCACGCGCGCGTTGAAGTCCTCGAAACCGGGAACCACGCGCGCGATGCGGTCGCGGATCGTCGCGTAGTCCTTCTCGAACTCCTCCCAGGGCGTGCGGGATTCCTCGCCGAGGACGCGGCGCGCGAGGCGGCACACGATGGCCGTCTCGGACAGCAGGTGCTCGCTCGCGGGCTCGAGGCGGCCCCGCGAGGCGTGCACCATGCCCATGGAGTCCTCGACGGTCACGAACTGCTCGCCACTGCCCTGGAGATCACGCTCGGTGCGGCCGAGGGTCGGCAGGATCAGGGCACGCGCGCCCGTGACGGCGTGCGAGCGGTTCAGCTTCGTCGAGACGTGCACGGTGAGGCGGGCGCGGCGCATGGCAGCCTCGGTGACCTCGGTGTCGGGGGAGGCCGACACGAAGTTGCCGCCCATTGCGAAGAAGACCTTCGCCTTGTCGTCGCGCATGGCGCGGATGGCCCGTACGACGTCGTAGCCGTGCTCGCGCGGCGGCGCGAAGCCGAACTCCCTCTCCAGGGCGTCCAGGAAGGCCGGAGCGGGGCGCTCGAAGATGCCCATCGTGCGGTCGCCCTGCACGTTCGAGTGGCCGCGCACCGGGCACACGCCCGCACCCGGGCGGCCGATGTTGCCGCGCAGCAGAAGGAAGTTGACGATCTCGCGGATTGTCGGCACGGCGTGCTTGTGCTGGGTGAGGCCCATCGCCCAGCACACGATGGTGCGTTTCGAGGCGAGGACCATGCGCAGCGCTTCGTCGATCTGCGCGCGCGTGAGGCCCGTCGCGGTGAGCGTCTCGTCCCAGTCGGCGGCGCGGGCCGATTGTGCGAACTCCTCGTAGCCGTGGGTGTGTTCGCTGACGAAGGCCTCGTCGACCGCGCCCTCCGTCTCGAGGATGAGCTTGTTCAGGAGGCGGAAGAGGGCCTGGTCGCCGCCGATGCGGATCTGCAGGAACAGATCGGTCAGGGCGGCGCCCTTGAGCATGCCCTGAGGGGTCTGCGGGTTCTTGAAGCGCTCCATGCCCGCTTCGGGCAGCGGGTTCACCGTGATGATCCGCGCGCCGTTCGCCTTCGCCTTCTCCAGGGCCGAGAGCATGCGCGGATGGTTCGTGCCCGGGTTCTGCCCGGCGACGATGATCAGGTCCGCCTTGTAGAGGTCCTCCAGGAGGACGCTGCCCTTGCCGACGCCGATCGTCTCGCTGAGCGCGGAACCCGACGACTCGTGGCACATGTTGGAGCAGTCCGGCAGATTGTTCGTGCCGTACTCGCGGGCGAACAGCTGATACAGGAACGCCGCTTCGTTGCTGGTGCGGCCCGAGGTGTAGAAGAGGGCCTCGTCCGGGGAGCCGAGGGCGGTGAGCTCCTCCGCGATGATGTCGAAGGCCCGCTCCCAGGACACCGGCGCGTAGTGCTCGGCGCCCTCCGCCAGATACATGGGATGCGTGAGGCGGCCCTGCTGGCCCAGCCAGTAGCCGCTGCGGGTCGCGAGGTCGGCCACCGTGTGCGCGGCGAAGAAGTCCGGCGTGACCCGGCGCAGCGTCGCCTCCTCGGCGACCGCCTTCGCGCCGTTCTCACAGAACTCCGCCTTGTGCCGGTGCTCCGGCTCGGGCCAGGCGCAGCCCGGGCAGTCGAAACCGTCCTTCTGATTGACCCGCAGCAGCGTCAGCGCCGTACGCCGCACTCCCATCTGCTGCTGGGCGACGCGCAGTGTGTGGCCGATGGCGGGCAGACCGGCCGCCGCGTGCTTCGGCCCGGCGACCTGCGGCGCGTCCTGAACCGGATCACCCTGGGGCGGCTTGCCGGCCATCTCGGCCTCCTCGATCGAGCGCATGTGTGAGGTACGTCTTTGATCCTGCCACGCGCCGGTGACAACAACCGTGCCCGGGCTGCGGGGGCCGCGTTGTCAGTGGCTCGTGGCAGGATCGGGGTCGTGGCAGAAACAGCATCGAAGAAGACCGAGAAGACCTCCGCCGACGGGCGCCCGCGACTGATGCTCATGGACGGGCACTCGCTGGCGTACCGAGCGTTCTTCGCGCTGCCCGCGGAGAACTTCACGACGGCGACGGGACAGCCGACGAACGCGATCTACGGCTTCGCGTCGATGCTGGCCAACACCCTGCGCGACGAGGAGCCCACGCACTTCGCGGTGGCGTTCGACGTCTCCCGTAAGACCTGGCGCTCCGAGGAGTTCACGGACTACAAGGCGAACCGTTCCAAGACCCCGGACGAGTTCAAGGGCCAGGTCGAGCTCATCTGCGAGCTGCTCGACGCCATGCACGCCGAGCGGTTCGCGATCGAGGGCTTCGAGGCGGACGACGTCATCGCCACCCTCGCCACCCAGGCCGAGGCCGAGGGCTTCGAGGTGCTGATCGTCACCGGCGACCGCGATTCCTTCCAGCTGGTCTCCGAGCACACGACGGTGCTGTATCCGACGAAGGGCGTCTCCGAGCTGACGCGGTTCACCCCGGAGAAGGTCTTCGAGAAGTACGGGCTGACGCCAGCCCAGTACCCCGACTTCGCGGCCCTGCGCGGCGACCCCTCCGACAACCTGCCGGGCATCCCCGGCGTCGGCGAGAAGACCGCCGCGAAGTGGATCAACCAGTTCGGGTCGTTCGCGGAGCTGGTCGAGCGCGTCGAGGAGGTCAAGGGCAAGGCGGGACAGAACCTCCGCGACCACCTGGAGGCCGTCAAGCTCAACCGCCGGCTGACCGAGCTGGAGCGGCACATGGAGCTGCCCAGGACGGTCACCGATCTGGAGCGCGCCGCGTACGACCGCAAGGCCGTCGCGATGGTCCTGGACACCCTGGAGATCCGTAACCCCTCGCTGCGCGAGCGGCTGCTGGCCGTCGACCCCGGAGCCGACGAGGCCGACTCCTCACCGGTGGTCGCCGAGGGCGTGGCACTGGACGGTGCGGTGCTCGGCGTGGGCGAGCTGAAGCCGTGGCTCGCCGAGCACGGCAAGGCGGTCCTCGGTGTCGCCACGGTCGACACCTGGTCGCTCGGTACGGGCGCGGTGGCCGAGGTCGCGCTCGCCGCGGCGGCAGGAGCAGCCGCCTGGTTCGACCCGACGCAGCTGGACGAGGCCGACGAGAACGCGTTCGCGCAGTGGCTCGCCGACCCGAAGAAGCCCAAGGTGTTCCACAACGCCAAGAGCGCCATGCGCGTCTTCGCCGAGCACGGCTGGAGCATCGCCGGCGTCTCCATGGACACCGCGCTCGCCGCCTACCTCGTCAAGCCCGGACGCCGCTCCTTCGACCTGGACGCGCTGTCCCTGGAGTACCTCGGCCGGGAGCTGGCGCCCGCCGCCGCGGCCGACGGGCAGCTCGCCTTCGGCGCCGACGAGGCCGCCGAGGCCGAGGCGCTGATGGTGCAGGCCCGCGCCGTACTCGACCTGGGCGAAGCCTTCGGGGACCGGCTGAAGGAGGTCGGCGCGGCCGATCTGCTGGGCGACATGGAGCTGCCGACCTCTGCGCTGCTCGCCCGCATGGAGCGGCACGGCATCGCCGCGGACCGCACACACCTCGAAGCCATGGAGCAGTTGTTCGCGGGCGCCGTGCAGCAGGCCATAAAGGAGGCACACGCGGCAGCCGGGCACGAGTTCAACCTGGGCTCGCCCAAGCAGCTCCAGGAAGTCCTCTTCGGTGAACTGGCCCTGCCCAAGACCAAGCGCACAAAGACGGGTTACACCACGGACGCGGACGCTCTCGCCTGGCTGGCCACCCAGACCGACAACGAACTGCCGGTCATCATGCTCCGCCACCGCGAGCAGGCCAAGCTGCGGGTGACCGTCGAAGGCCTCATCAAGTCGATCGCCGCGGACGGCCGTATCCACACCACGTTCAACCAGACGGTCGCCGCCACGGGGCGTCTCTCCTCCACGGACCCCAACCTCCAGAACATCCCGGTCCGCACCGACGAGGGCCGCGCGATCCGCCGCGGCTTCGTGGTCGGCGAAGACTTCGAGTCCCTCATGACCGCCGACTACAGCCAGATCGAGCTGCGCGTCATGGCCCACCTCTCCGGGGACGAGGGCCTCATCGAGGCGTTCACCTCGGGGGAGGACCTGCACACGACGGTCGCCTCACAGGTGTTCTCCGTGGAGCGCTCCGCGGTCGACGCGGAGATGCGGCGCAAGATCAAGGCGATGTCGTACGGCCTGGCGTACGGCCTGTCGGCGTTCGGCCTGTCCCAGCAGCTGAACATCGACGCGGGGGAGGCGCGGGCGCTGATGGACACGTACTTCGAGCGCTTCGGAGGCGTCCGCGACTTCCTGCGCCGAGCTGTGGACGAAGCGCGGGCGACGGGCTACACGGCGACGCTGTTCGGACGTCGCCGCTACCTCCCCGACCTCAACAGCGACAACCGTCAGCGCCGCGAGGCGGCCGAGCGAATGGCTCTGAACGCGCCCATTCAGGGCACCGCCGCCGACATCGTCAAGATCGCCATGCTGAACGTCGACCGCGCCCTCACCGAAGCGAACCTCAAGTCCCGCATCCTGCTCCAGGTCCACGACGAAATCGTCCTCGAAATCGCCCCCGGCGAGCGGGAGTCGACCGAGGCCGTCGTCCGCCACGAAATGGCCAACGCGGTCCACTTGCGAGCCCCGCTGGACGTCTCGGTCGGCTCGGGCGACGACTGGGAGTCGGCGGCGCATTAGCCTGCGGCGGGCTGGGAGTTGGCGCCCACAAGGGGGGAGCGACGCGGAGCGCGTGTCACCCGCGTGGCTCCCCAGCACGACTCGACCCGCACCACGGCCACCGACCAGATGCGACTGCTGGACGTACTGACGAACGCCGGCGCGTTCCTGCGGACCCGCGCGTACAGCCTGAAACCGCTCAGCGAGGAGCCGGATGGCTCGGTTCCGTACGACCCGCTGCTGGGCTGGGAGGAACCGGAGCCGGACGCCACACCCTGACCCCGAAGCCGTACAGGAGCAGACCGACGGCCAGCCCGGCCCCCGCCCCGAAGCACACGGTGGGAATCAGCTCCCAGGGCTCCGCACGCGACCCCCAGTAAGCCCACCACCGAGACGCCCGCTGCACTGCGGCCACCACCGCGCAGCCACCGATCACGAGAGCGGCAAGCCACCGGTCCCGTACGGACAGAACCGGCACCCCCACGGCTTCCGTGGCGGGCAGTCGCCGCAGAGCGGCCGCTACGAAGATCGTGATCACCACCGCCATGACGGCCGAACCCCCGTACTGCAGATACCAGTACAGCGGCGAACCCGCGATCTCCCGCCCCAGTCCGGGGAAGACCCGCATCCCCCACCGGTCGAGATGCGTGAACGCGTCCAGCACGACATGTGTCAGCGCGCCCAGCACCGCGGACACATACCACCACAGCGCACGCGCTGGCCGGAACGGCGCACGCGGCGCGCCGCAGCGCAGCAGAGCCGCCGTACGCCCCTGCCAGCTCGGCGGCAACAGGGCCACCAACGGTTCGCGCAGCAGCAACCAAACGCCCACGAGCGCCCAGGCGATGAGGACGTCGATTGTGAACACGCCGGTGAAGGAGTGCGTGAACTCGCCGAACTCCATCGCCTCAGGCAGTACACTCGCCGCGTAATAGGTCAAGTCGGGCGCGAACGAACCGGTGACGAGCACCGCGGGGACCAGCGGGCCACGGCCGGTTCCGTCGAGGCGTACGACGGGCAGGACAGCCGCGGCATGGCTGAGAGTGAACGGCAACTGGGCTCCATGCTGGCGACGTTGACCGAATCTGACGACCCTGAATGCTTCCTTGATCGATGACGCCAGTATGCGGGACGAGCACCGCATGCTTCGGACACGCGCGGGCAGGAGAAAACGGATCTGGCCAACCGGTGAATTTCGGGCACGAACAGGTGTATGCGCGGCGCAAGTTGTCGTAGGGTCACCTGGGTCGCCGCTCCGGGGAGCGCGGCCGGATGGCAGGACAGCGCGCGAAGCGCGGGCAGTCGACGACGGGAGGGGTTCACGCGATGGCGGCGCAATTCGGCAGGAGGCTGGCCAAAGGGGCGGTAACCACCGCTGTGGCCGCGGCCGCAGTCGCGGCCCTGTCCGCGTCCCAGGCCCCGGGCGTGACCGATAGCCCGCAAAGCCGCCAGAACACCGGTTCGCAGCCCTCGTCCGACGTCAGCCCCGAAGAGAGCGCGACCGGTAACTCGCCGTACTACACGGACCTCCCGCCGCTCAACAGCCCGACCCCGACCCCGAGCCCGAGCCCGACTCCCGGCACCGACAGCCCCATCGCCACGGGCGACGCCGAGGCCGGGATACCCGCGACCGTCCTGGACGCCTACAAGAAGGCCGAGGCGGCGCTGCGCGAGTCCAAGCCCGGCTGCAACCTGCCCTGGGAACTCCTCGCCGCCATCGGCAAGGTCGAGTCCGGCCAGGCCCGAGGCGGCCGTGTCGATGCCGAGGGCACCACGATCACGCCGATCCTCGGCCCCGTCCTCAACGGCAACGGTTTCGCGAACATCCGCGACACCGACGGCGGTTCGTACGACGGGGACAGCTCGTACGACAGGGCTGTCGGCCCCATGCAGTTCATTCCCTCCACCTGGGCCTGGGCGGGCCGGGACGGCAACGGCGACGGCACGAAGAACCCCAACAACATCTACGACGCGGCCCTCGCCGCCGGCCACTACCTCTGCCGTCTGGACCGCGACATGTCTGTCCAGGCGGACCTGAACCGCGCGATCCTCAGCTACAACAACTCGACGCACTACCTGAACACGGTGCTGTCGTGGCTCGAGTACTACCGCAAGGGCACCCACGAGGTGCCGGACGGTACGGGCACACTGCCCTCCGGCCGCAGCGACGACAACAACGGAGCGAGCCCCAACCCGTCGCCTTCCCCGCCCGCCACGTCGAGGCCGCCGAACTCCAACTCCACGCCTCCCCCTGGCGACTCCAGCAGTCCCGCGCCTCCGGGTGACGGGCCCACGAGTCCCACGCCTCCTGGGTGGTCCACCAGCCCGCCCCCGTCCAGCTCGCCGCCCCCGACTTCCCCGTCTCCCACGCCCACCGAGACGGTGGACCACCTGGAGGACGCGGGCACCGGCAAGCTCACCGCGACCGCGGGCGACGCCTTCACCGAGAAGATCGCCGCGCGCACCGAGACCAAGGCCGGCAAGGCCGTGCCGAAGGTCCGGGTCCGCTTCACGATCGTCGGGGACACGGACGCCACCTTCAGCGGCGGCGAGAGCGTCGCCACGGTCGTCACCAACAGCTTGGGCGTGGCCACCGCGCCCGCGCTCAAGGCCGGTGAGAAGACGGGCGAGTTCACGGTCCGCGCCACCGTCGTCGGCCGCAGCGTGTCCGGCCTCGACTACACGGCGACAGTCACCGACCGCCAGGCCGACGCCCTCGCACGCACCAGTGACACCGCGCTGACCTGCGCCCCGGGCGGCGAGTTCGCGAACCAGGTCGAGGTGAAGGCCACCTACAAGGGCGCCGCCGCCGACGGTGTCGCGGCCACCGCCACGCTCATCACGTCGGCGGACGACGCGACCGAGAACGACAAGGGCCCCTACTTCAAGGACGCCGACGGCAAGACCGTACGCACCCTGAAGGACCTCGAGACGGACGCGAACGGCCTGCTCGAGCTGCCGAAGCTGTACGCGGACGACACGACCGGCACGTTCCTGCTGCGCATCGCCACCACCGGCGGCGCGACGCTGACGGTCGAACTGAAGGTGGAGGCGGCGACCGCCTCGCCGAGCCCCTCCGCCTCGTAGGTCCTCCGGATCAGCGGCGCC
>NZ_BAAGPS010000009.1:211323-263653 GCF_054783935.1 Streptomyces pseudoechinosporeus | reverse complement strand
TACGGAGGGGGCGCCGCTGTCTGTGTGTGCAACGTGTTCTCATCTCGCTCTGCCGTTGCTACGGTGCCCCAGCCCTGACGCTCCATCAGCTCACCGGGGAGGCCCTGCATGCGTGCCCTGATCGCCGCCGCGACCGGTCTCGCCGTCGCGCTCGTGCTGGTCCTCACGATCACGGCCATCGGCTCGCCGGCCGGCAAGACCTCACCGAAACCGCTGCTGACCACCATCCCCGAGCACCCGTAACCCCTAGGGAGGGCCGCCCAGATGCGCCGCAAGGCCAGCCTGATCCTCCTCGCCCTCGCCGTGTTCTGCACGGCGCTGTCCCCGCTGCTGCGCTGGTACGCCTTCCCCCGCCTCGCCAAGATCCCGGCCAACCAGTACCAGGACATGGTCCTGGAGGCGAAGGACGCCACCCTCCTCGACTACGGGACCATGCAGTCCAGGAAAGTCGACAAGGTCAGCATCGTGCAGACTCTCAAGGGCAACGTCGAGGCCTCCGAGAGGATCGAGAAGACAGCGGGTCGCGACGTCGTCGTCTGGGACGGCCTGTCCTATGTCCAGGGCCCGGACGGCAAGATGGTCTCCAAGATCCCCGAGCGCTACATCTTCGACGCGCACACCCAGGAACCCGTCCACGCCACCGGCGAGATGGTCGACGGCGACGCCGTCAGGCGCGAGGGCATCGAGTTCAAGTGGCCCTTCCTGACCGAGAAACGGGACTACGAGTACTTCGACGCGCAGGCCCGCGTCACCGCACCCATCCACTACAAGGGTGAGCAGGACTTCCGGGGCGTAAACGTTTACTACTTCGAGCAGACCATCCCCTGGACCAAAGTGCCCTTCCCCAAGGCCATGCCCGTCAAAGGCATCACTCCGGAGTCGGTCGCCAAGACGGGCACCACCCGCTGGTACACCACCGTCCGCAAGTTCTGGGTCGAACCCGCCACCGGAGCGCCCGTCTACGGCGAGGAGATCCACAAGGAGGAACTGCGCGGCGGCACGCTCCTGGGGGACCGCGACAAGGTGACCGCGTTCTCCGGGCACGTCAAAATGCGCGAGGACTACATCGAGTCGACGGTCGATCTGGTCAAGTCCCAGCGCGTACTCATCATGTTGCTGACCTCGTACCTGCCGTGGGGTTTCCTGATCCTGGGCGCCGGGCTGCTGTCGCTGTCCCTGTACCTGGAGGCCCGCAGCCGCCGCCCCGCGGACCCTTCGCCCACCCAGACGCACGAACCGGAGCCCGTCAGCGCCTGAGGCGCGCGTTCGTGTACCGGGTCGGCTCCGCCGTCGCGGGATCCTCGGGCCACGGATGCTTCGGATACCTCCCGCGCAACTCGGCCCGCACACCCCGGTATCCGTCCCGCCAGAACGAGGCGAGGTCGGCGGTGACGGCGGCGGGCCGTCCAGCGGGCGACAGCAGATGCACGAGTACGGGCACACCGGCGACGGCCGGGGACTCCTGCAGCCCGAACATCTCCTGCAACTTCACGGCGAGTACGGGCCGTTCGGGATCCGCGTAGTCGATTCGGATTCTGGACCCACTTGGCACCTCGATCCGCTCGGGCGCCAACTCCTCGAACCGCGCCGCCTCCCCGGAGGTCCACGGCAACAGCCGCCCGAGGGCCTGCCGGGCGTCGATCCGTGCCAGATCGGCCCGCCGCCGCGCCCAGCTCAGCTCGGGCTCCAGCCAGTCGTCCACGCGCGCGTGCAGGGCGTCGTCCGACACATCGGGCCAGGGAGCCCCCAGATGGTGACGCAGAAACCCGAGCCGTTGCCGCAGCACCTCGGCATCCTGCGACCACCGCAACAGCCCAAGACCCTCCTCCCGCAACCCGTCCAGCAGTGCCTGTCGTACGAGCCCGGAGTCGGCGTTCTTGATCGGCCGCACCGCCAACTCCACGGTCCCCAACCGCTCGACACGCCGAGCGACCACGTCCCCCTCCGCCCAGCGCACCTCCTCGCCCGCCCCATACAGCGCCCCGGCGGCCCGCCGCGCGGTCTCCTCATCGACCACGGCCCCGAGCCGCACACGCGCGTGCCCCGCTCCCACCGGCCGATCCGCAACGGCGACAGCGAGCCAGGGCGCTCCCCGCAACCCCGTCCCTCCGCCGAGCTCGGCCCTCGTACCGGACACCATGAGATACGAGCCGCCCTGCGCCCGAGCAACCCGCTCGGGGAACGCGAGAGCGGCGACGAGGCCTACGACGTGGTCGTCGCCGGGCGTTTGCTGCGCGCGCGTGCCGGGCTTGGCGGGTCCGGTTGGCGGTGAGGCTTCGGCGCGCGACCGGGCGGGCACGGCGTCGGCCCCTGGGAGTTCGGCATTGGCCGACTGCTCGGGCCGGTCGGTGAGCGTCTGTCCTCGACCGGGACATCCGGCATGAGGGGTTGCGGGCGCCACGGCGCTGTTGAAGCCGGGTTCGCCGACGTCGGGCGCGTGCGCGCCGGTCGCCCCGCCACCGAGCGGAGCGGGTGCCGTCGCGGCACGGAGCCGCCGTGCCTCCGCCCTCCAGCGGCGCGCATACGCGTCGCCCCCTTGCCGGGCGGTACGCCAAGCAGCGGCGAGGTCATCGCCGTACTCCCGTGGTGGCTCCTCGCTCAGCAGGGCGACCACCTCGGCTGCCCGGTCGGCGCCGACCTCGGATGCCGCGTCCAGCAGGGCGCGGGCCAGCCGGGGATGCAACCCCAGCCGGGACATGCGTACGCCCCGCTCCGTGGCCCGCCCCGCGGAGTCCACCGCCCCGATGGCCCGCAGGACCGTGCGAGCCGCCGCGAGCGCGCCACTCGGCGGCGGGTCCAGCAGCGCGAGCCCGGACGCGTTCGGATCGCCCCAGCACGCCGTCTGCAAGGCGAACGCCGTCAGGTCGGCCACCTTGATCTCCGGCGCGGGAAAACGCGGCAGACGGGCATCCTCCGCCTCCGCCCAGCACCGGTACACCGCCCCGGGCGCCTCACGCCCGGCCCGCCCCGCACGCTGCCGTCCGGCCGCCTGTGACGCCCGTACTGTCGTCAGCGCGCTCAGCCCCCGCGCATGGTCGACACGCGGCTCCCGAGCCAGCCCGGCGTCCACCACGACCCGTACGCCGGGCACGGTGAGCGACGACTCGGCAACGGACGTCGCGAGCACCACCCGGCGCCGTGCACCAGGCGAGAGCACCGCGTCCTGGACGGCCGCGGGCGCCCGTCCGTGCACCTGGAGCACCTCGACCCCGCCCAGATCCCCCAACTGCCCGGCGACACGGGCGATTTCTCCGACGCCGGGCAGAAAACACAGCACGTCCCCCTCGCGCTCGGACAGCGCCCGCCGCACCACCGACGCCACATGCGTCAGCAGCGCCGGATCCACCCGCATCCCGTGCGGCGGCCGCACCGGCCGCGCGGACGGCGCCCACACCACCTCGACGGGGTACGAGGCGTCCTTAGAGGTGATCACGGGGGCATGACCCAGCAGCCGCGCCCACCCCTCCGCGTCCGTCGTCGCGGAGGCGGCCACCAGCCGCAGCTCGGGGCGCAGAGCGGCCCGTACGTCCCACAGGAAGGCCGCCACCGTATCGGCGTCCAGATGCCGCTCATGGCACTCGTCGAGCACGACCACATCGACACCGGCCAGCTCCTGGTCCCGCTGCAATCGCTGCAACAGGACACCGGTCGTCACGACCTCCACGCGCGCGCGTGGCCCCACCACCCGCTCACCGCGCACCGTGTAGCCGACGCGCTCGCCGACCTTCTCACCGAGCAGCCACGCCATCCGCCGAGCAGCGGCCCGGGCGGCGATCCGCCGCGGCTCGGCGACGACGACACGACGTACGACCGGACGATCCGCGTCCGTGCCCGAGGCCGGGCCCAGCAGCCCGGCCAGTTCCAGCGGAACCAGCGTCGTCTTGCCCGTCCCCGGCGGCGCACACAGCACAGCCGTGCCATGCCCCTCCAGGGCATCCCGCAACGCGGGCACGACGGAACGAACGGGCAGCCGGTCCAGAGCGTCGGTACGGATCACGCCCCCAGTGTCGTATGACGGTCAAAACGCCCCGCACGCGCGCGTGCCCGATCGGTTATTCGTCTATTCGTCCCGGTCGTCCCGCACGCACACGAAAATCGCCGTCCCAGGGATCAGATTTCCGCGCAGCGGCGACCAGCCGCCCCACTCCTGGCTGTTCCAGGAGGGCCATTCCGGTTCGACCAGGTCCACGAGCCGGAGGCCCGCCGCCACCACGTCCCGGACCCGGTCGCCGACCGTCCTGTGGTGCTCGACGTACACCGCGCGACCCTTCTCGTCCTGCTCCACGTACGGCGTGCGGTCGAAGTACGAGGCGGACACGCTCAGGCCCTCGGGCCCCGGCTCGTCGGGGAAGGCCCAGCGGATCGGATGCGTGACGGAGAAGACGAACCGGCCGCCGGGCCGCAGCACGCGGCGTACCTCCCGAAGGACCCGCACCGGATCGGCGACGAACGGCAGCGCCCCGTACGCCGAGCACGCCAGGTCGAACGCGCTGTCCTCGAAGGGCAGCGCCCCGGCGTCCGCCTCCACGAGGGCCACGCCCTGGGTGCCGATCCGCAGAGCGTGCTGAAGCTGCCGGTGCGAGAGGTCCAGAGCGACCGGGTGGGCCCCCTGGGCGGCCAGCCAGCGCGAACACTGCGCCGCCCCCGCGCCGATCTCCAGGACGTGCTTGCCCTTCAGCTCCTCGGCCGGCCCCAGCAGCTCGGCCTCCACCTCGTCGAGCCCCTCGGGCCCCCATACGAAGCGGTCGTCACCGAGGAACGTGCCGTGCTCGACCTGGTACTCGTCCGCGTTCCGGTCCCACCACCCTCGACTGGCGCGGGAGGTCTCCGCGACGTCCGCGGGGCGTCGCGTCGCCTCCGGCTCGAGCGGTTGGGGCTCTTCGGGCTCTTGGATGATCGGCTCCCTCGTATTAGTCTGCGGCCTCGTCCGTCCGACCCGTCCCGGTGGTGTCACGGAAGGGGCGTTTGGGCCTGCGTGACTCCAGACGGTGTCTGATATGCGGCTCGGCCGCGAGTGGTCTTGTGCCGGGTATGCGGCGATCCGCCCCGGGTGTGCGCCTTCGCGCATTGACCGTGCCCGGCTGCCCCCGTATGCTACAAGTTGCGCTGCGGGCCTGCGCTCCTCAGACGTAGCAGGCTGCGCTCGCATCTGTATGTATGTCCCCTCGGTTGTCGAGGCGCCCCCGGTCATCGGATTTCGGCGCTTCCTTGGCTGTCCGGCTTCTGCAGAGCGAAACGGGCTCCCGGCGTAAGCAGTACCTACGACTTCAATGTCCGTACCGGAGCCCTTTCCCACATGACGAGCAGCACCGAGACCACCGCCACCACCCCGCAGGTAGCGGTCAACGACATCGGTAACGAGGAAGCCTTCCTCGCCGCGATCGACGAGACGATCAAGTACTTCAACGACGGCGACATCGTCGACGGCGTCATCGTGAAGGTCGACAGGGACGAGGTCCTGCTCGACATCGGTTACAAGACCGAAGGTGTTATCCCGAGCCGCGAGCTCTCGATCAAGCACGACGTCGACCCGAATGAGGTCGTCGCCGTCGGTGACGAGATCGAGGCCCTTGTTCTCCAGAAGGAGGACAAGGAAGGCCGCCTGATCCTCTCGAAGAAGCGCGCCCAGTACGAGCGTGCCTGGGGCACCATCGAGAAGATCAAGGAAGAGGACGGCATCGTCACCGGTACCGTCATCGAGGTCGTCAAGGGTGGTCTCATCCTTGACATCGGCCTCCGTGGCTTCCTGCCCGCCTCTCTCGTCGAGATGCGCCGCGTCCGCGACCTCCAGCCCTACGTGGGCAAGGAGCTCGAGGCCAAGATCATCGAGCTGGACAAGAACCGCAACAACGTGGTCCTGTCCCGCCGTGCCTGGCTGGAGCAGACCCAGTCCGAGGTCCGCCAGACCTTCCTCACGACCCTCCAGAAGGGTCAGGTCCGCTCCGGCGTGGTCTCCTCGATCGTCAACTTCGGTGCCTTCGTGGACCTGGGTGGCGTCGACGGTCTGGTCCACGTCTCCGAGCTGTCCTGGAAGCACATCGACCACCCCTCCGAGGTCGTCGAGGTCGGCCAGGAGGTCACGGTCGAGGTCCTGGACGTCGACATGGACCGCGAGCGCGTCTCCCTGTCGCTGAAGGCGACCCAGGAAGACCCGTGGCAGCAGTTCGCCCGCACCCACCAGATCGGCCAGGTCGTGCCCGGCAAGGTCACGAAGCTGGTTCCGTTCGGTGCGTTCGTCCGCGTGGACGAGGGCATCGAGGGTCTGGTCCACATCTCCGAGCTGGCCGAGCGCCACGTGGAGATCCCGGAGCAGGTCGTCCAGGTCAACGACGAGATCTTCGTCAAGGTCATCGACATCGACCTCGAGCGTCGCCGGATCTCGCTGTCCCTGAAGCAGGCCAACGAGTCCTTCGGGGCCGACCCGGCCTCGGTCGAGTTCGACCCGACGCTGTACGGCATGGCCGCGTCGTACGACGACCAGGGCAACTACATCTACCCCGAGGGCTTCGACCCCGAGACCAACGACTGGCTCGAAGGGTACGAGAAGCAGCGCGAGGAGTGGGAGCGCCAGTACGCCGAGGCGCAGCAGCGCTTCGAGCAGCACCAGGCGCAGGTCATCAAGTCCCGCGAGGCGGACGCCCAGGCCGAGGCCGAGGGTGCTGCCGGCGGCGGCACCCCGGGTGCGGCTCCGGCCGCCTCCGGTGGCGGCGGCGGTTCGTACTCCTCGGAGTCGGACGACAACTCCGGCGCTCTGGCGTCGGACGAGGCCCTGGCTGCCCTCCGCGAGAAGCTGGCCGGCGGCCAGAGCTGATCGTCGGCGCCAGTCTGAGCAGGCAACTGGGCCCGCACCCCTGTCAGGGGTGCGGGCCCAGTGCCTTTGCCCCGTCGAGGGCTCGTCCGCGCCCCTTGGCCGCCCGCGAGGCGGTAATCGCCCTCCACGTGCGCGTGCCGCACTCTGCCCTCCACGCACGCGCGCGTGCCGGCGTCGTAGCGCATGAGAAGCCGGTAAGAGGGTCAGGAAGGGGCGCGCTTCGGGAATGCCCGCGTTCCAGGGCTCGTTGTGAAGTACGAACACGAGGAGGAGCGGTCACAGTGCTTGATCCGCAGGGTTTGTACGCATGGGAGCCGAAGGGCCTGGCCGTCGTCGACATGGCGCTCGCCCAGGAGTCGGCGGGCCTTGTCATGCTCTACCACTTCGACGGATACATCGACGCGGGCGAGACCGGCGACCAGATCGTCGACCGGCTCCTCGGCTCGCTGCCCCACCAGGTCGTCGCCCGGTTCGACCACGACCGGCTCGTGGACTACCGCGCCCGTCGCCCGCTGCTGACGTTCAAGCGCGACCGCTGGGCCGACTACGAAGAGCCCACGCTCGACGTCCGGCTCGTCCAGGACGCGACGGGTGCCCCCTTCCTGCTCCTCTCCGGCCCGGAGCCGGACGTCGAGTGGGAGCGCTTCGCCGTGGCCGTCCAGCAGATCGTGGAGCGGCTCGGCGTCCGCCTGGCCGTGAACTTCCACGGCATCCCCATGGGTGTCCCGCACACCCGTCCCGTGGGCCTCACCCCGCACGGCAACCGCAACGAACTGGTGCCCGGCCACAGCAGCCCCTTCGAGGAGGCCCAGGTCCCCGGCAGCGCCGAGTCGCTCGTCGAGTACCGCCTCATGGCGGCCGGACATGACGTCCTGGGTGTCGCCGCGCACGTGCCGCACTACATCGCCCGTTCCCCGTACCCGGACGCCGCGCTGACCGTTCTGGAGGCGATCACCGCCGCGACCGGTCTGGTCCTGCCCGGTATCGCACACGCCCTACGCACCGACGCGCACCGCACGCAGACCGAGATCGACCGGCAGATCCAGGAGGGCGACGAGGAACTCGTCGCGCTCGTCCAGGGCCTTGAGCATCAGTACGACGCTGCCGCGGGTGCCGAGACACGGGGCAACATGCTCGCCGAGCCCATGGACATCCCGTCGGCGGACGAGATCGGGCTCGAGTTCGAGCGGTTCCTGGCGGAGCGGGAAGGCGACGCATAGCGCAGCGGCGGAGGGCCAACGAGGCCTGTCGATGGCGTTGTCAGAGGCAGGTCCTAAGCTTTCGAGCATGCTGACAGTGGGCCTGACCGGCGGGATCGGCGCCGGCAAGAGCGAGGTGTCGCGGCTGCTCGTGGAGTGTGGCGCCGTGCTGATCGACGCCGACAAGATTGCACGGGAGGTCGTTGAACCCGGAACTCCCGGCCTCGCAGCGGTCGTCGACGCCTTCGGAGAGGACATACTCACCCCGGACGGCAGCCTCAACCGGCCGAAGCTGGGCGCGCTCGTCTTCACGGACCCGGAGAAGCTCGCTCTGCTGAACTCGATCGTGCACCCCCTCGTGGGCGCCCGCTCCCGCGAGCTCGAAGCCGCCGCCTCCCAGGACGCCGTCATCGTGCACGACGTCCCGCTGCTCGCCGAGAACGGCCTCGCACCGCTGTACGACGTCGTGGTGGTCGTCGACGCCGCCCCCGAGACTCAGCTCGACCGGCTCATACGGTTGCGCGGCATGACCGAGGAGGACGCTCGCGCCCGCATGGCCGCCCAGGCCACCCGTGAGAAGCGCCTGGAAACAGCGGACATCGTCATCGACAACGACGTACCGCTGGAGGAACTGGAGCGGCGTGTACGGGAGGTATGGGTGGATCTTGTGCGGCGGGCACACCAGAAAACGACCTTGGAATAGCGGGCCCTGCCCGGGGCGTTGAAGCGGGGAAGCGAGGGAAGGAGTGAGGCGTGCCCGAGATCAGTGGTTCCACCGGACCTACTCCGGAGACGCATGTCATCGACTTCCGCGCCGCCGAGCAGCTGCTGGCCGCGCGTGATCCGCGGGGCGCGGTGAAGCTGCTCGACAAGGTCATCGCCGCACACCCGGAGAACACGGCGGCGCGGCTGCTGCGCGCGCGTGCCTTCTTCGCGGCAGCTCAACTGCGGCCCGCCGAGCTGGAGTTCACGGTCGTGCTGGAGCGCGAGCCGGACAACGCGTTCGCGCACTTTGCGCTGGCGCGTACGTACGAGCGCTCGGGCCGTCCCGAGCAGGCCATACGCCACTTCCGGCTCGCGGCGGCGCTGGACCCGCAGCCGGAGTATGTGGCCGCCGCCCGTTTCGACTCCTGAGTGCCGGTTCGATCGCTGATCGAATACTGAGACTGAGAGCCGGTTCGCGGCCGGAGCTAACGGCGTCGGTCCGGCGGCTGGTAGGGCGGGATGTCGGGTCCCGGCTGGTAGTGGGGTCCCTGGCGTATGTGCCGGGAGATCATCGCCAGGTCGACGGTGATGATCAGCCACAGCACCCCGCAGGCGATCGCCCACCCGGGCCGCCCGGCGAGGGCGAAGGCCACGGTTCCCGCGATCGCCCAGACCAGACCCCACACGCTGAGCCACATGCGCGCTCGCAGCGCACTGCGCGCAGTCGTCGGTTCACTGCCCGTACGCATCCGGATCACTGCTCCTACTCGGAAACGTACTCTTCGTGGTGCACGTTCACCAAGAGGCGGACGAACGGGGGGAGCGGCTGTGCTGCTGGAGGCGCTGCGGGCCGATGAGGGACTCGCGGAATGGCTGAGGGATCTGGAGAGCGAGGCCGTCCCGCGCGTGGAGGCCGTTCTTCCGGATGCGGTCGCACTGCCGGACGTACTCCTCGATCTGTCCGTGCCGCACGAGTGTGTCAATGGACTCGTCGCGCAGCGGGAGAGGTTGGCGGCGGATCCGGAGGCGATGGCGCTGCTGCGACGGTGCGTCGGCCGGTTCGTGCGTGATATGGGGGAGATCGGCAAAGGGTGGGAACCTCCGGCCTTCCCGGAGTCCACGGGGCCGCTCGGCCGAAGCTTCCACGTGTTCGTGTTCGTCGCCGCACTGCCGTACGTACGCGCGTACCACCGGGACCGAGGCATTCCGGAGGCCGTGTCCCGGCGCAGCCTCGCCGATCTGGGGCGGCACATGGCCGTGCACCGGCGGCGGCTCGGCACCTGCGGTCTCCTGGCGCCGTGGTGGCTCGCCCTGCACTTCCACGGGGAGCTGTACCAGCTGGGGCGGCTGCAGTTCCAGCGCACGCGGCTCGGTGGGCGCACGGGACAGGCGGCCGCGGCCGCGGGCCTCGACACCGGCCCCGGCGACCTCTGCCTGAGCCTGCACATCGCCGACTTCCGCGGGCCCCTGTCACCGCACGCGTGCGACCAATCGCTGGACCTGGCACGGGAGTTCCTCGCCCGCCACTACCCGGACGAGCGGTACGGGGTGGCTGTCTGCCATTCCTGGCTGCTCGACCCGCAGTTGAAGCGGTATCTGCCGGCGGACTCCAACATCGTCCGCTTCCAGGAGCGGTTTCAGCTCGTGTACGAAGAGACGAAAGCGGACGACAAGAGCGCGGTGGGCTTCGTCTTCGGTGATCCGGAACTGCCGGTGGAGGGGCTGCCGCGGCGTACCAGTGTGGAGCGGGCGGTCGGCGATCATCTGCGGGCGGGCGGTCACTGGTACGGCGGGCATGGCTGGTTCGCGCTGTAACTCGAACGGGTGAAGCGGCGGGGAGGGGGAACGGGGCGGCGGGCACGGGCCGTTTGACGGGTATGACGATCGAGATGCGTGAGGGGTACGAGGGGACCGGGCCCGGAGCGATTACGCCGGACGGCTGCGCGGTGGAGCTGTATGCGCGGCTGCCTGTCTGGGGCGAGCCGGACATCATCACCGCGGCCGTGCCCGCGGGGGCGAACATCCTCGAACTGGGCTGCGGGGTGGGGCGGGTGACGCATCCGCTTCTGCAGCGGGGGTTCACGGTCACGGCGGTGGACGAGTCGGCGGAGATGCTGGAGCGGGTGCGTAGGGCGCGCACGATATGCAGTCCCATCGAGACGCTCTCCCTCGGGGAGAAGTTCGACGTGGTGATGCTCGCGTCGTTCCTGGTGCACACGGGCGACGTCGAGGTGCGGCGCGGGATGCTGGACGTTTGCCGGAGCCATGTCGCGGACGACGGGTGCGTGTTGATTCAGCGCGAGGGGGAGGACTACCACACGAATCTGCCGCGCGAGCGAAGCGAGATGGGGGTCCCCCCGGCCGAAGGCTGGGGGAGTGAGGATCCGAGCGGGTTCACGGTACGGATGCTGTCCGCGGAGCCGGTCGGGGACGGGGTGAACTCGGTGCGCGCGGAGTATGTCTTCCCGGACGCGATATGGACCCAGACGTTCCTCGCTCGACCGCTCACGAAGGAGGAGTTCGAGGGGGCGCTGGCAGAGGCGGGGCTGAAGGTCGAGCGGTATCTGACGGAGGACGGGGTGTGGGTGCGGGCGGTTCCGGTGGGGGCGTGAGCTTGGTTCGGCGGGCGACGAGTTTCGTGGTTCGGCGGAGAACTCCCTGTGCCGAGCGATGAGTTTCGGAAGGCGGGTCGGTCTACCTCTGTGACAGCAACGCGAACCGCTTCACACAGGAGAGCCTTATGTCCGAGACCGCCGCTTCCGTAGCTTCCGTAACGTCCGGCACCGTCGTCGCCGAATCCGCGACCGCTCGTGGCCACCGTGCCCGTATCGCCCTGCGTGGTCTGCAGGTTGTGCTCGCCCTCTTCTTCGGCTTCGCGAGCGCGCTGCCCAAGCTGATCGCGCACGAGTCGGCCGTCGAGTCCTTCGACAAGATCGGCTGGGGCAGCGCGGGTATGTACAGCGTCGGCGTGCTCGAACTCCTCGGCGGCGTCGCGCTGTTGATCCCGTTGCTGTCGTCGGTGGCGGCGGTTTCGCTGAGCGCGCTGATGGTGGGGGCGTTCATCACGCAACTCGCCGTCTTCGACGGGCAGTACGCCGCGACTCCGCTCATCCTGATAGTCCCGCTCGCCCTGATCGCCTACGCACGCCGGAGTCACAACGCCGAGCTGCTGCGGCTCATACGACGACGGTCGTGAGCCACTGGCAGGCGGCGTCCGGCGAGGCGGAGGGGACCGCGCCGGACGCCGTCGTTTGTGCGGGGCGCTCCGCTGGGGGTGCGGTTTGAAGCTGCGGGTTCGTTGTGGCTGGTCGCGCCCACGATGGGGTTCCCCGCTCGTAGGGGTTCCCCGCTCATGGGGGTCCCCCCGCTCGAGCGAAGCCGAGAGTGGGGGAGAAGCCGAGAGTGGGGGAGGAGCCGCACAATGTCACAGCCCCGCGCCCCTTAGGGGACGTGGTGCCGCACCGGACTTGGGCAAGTCCGGTTAGCGTGCCCGCTCTGCGGCGCGGCGGCCGGTGGCCCGCACTTCCTCCGGAATTCGCCAACAACCCCGGGTGCCAGTGCCGGACCGCCGCGATCAACGTGGGGCGGCTCCGGGGCCGGGACCCGGTCCAGGACCAGGCCCGGCCAAGCCCCGCAGTCGTTCCAGTTCGCGGCGGTCGCGTTTGGTGGGGCGGCCGGTGCCTCGGTCGCGGATGCCTGCGGGGGCGACGGCCTCGCGGGGCGGTGGCGGCGGGCTGTTGTCGATGTAGCACTCGGCGGCGACCGGGGCTCCGACCCGCTTGCGGATCAGGCGCTTGACGACGACGACTCGTTCGCGGCTGCCGTGGCGCAGGCGGACCTCGTCGCCGACGCGGAGCGCGTGTGCGGGCTTGACGCGTTCGCCGTTCACGCGGACGTGGCCGCCGCGACAGGCGGTGGCGCCCATCGAGCGGGTCTTGACGAGACGTACGGACCAGATCCAGCTGTCGACGCGGACGGTCTCACCGCTCGCGGGGGCGGCGGCCTTCGCGGCAGCCACCGCCTCGGCCGAGCCGGCCGCGCGCTCGCCCGCGCCGTCGGCGCCACCCACGCCGTTCCTCTGAGTCCCTGAAGCCATACTTCGACCTTAGCCCTCGGGAAGCGGGTAGTCGGAGCCCTTTTGCGCCCCGCTTCACACCCGCATCCCGGGCATACCGTTGTGGGCATGGACAACAACCTGGCTGAGCTGGACGCGCGGGTCGCCGGCTGCCGGGCCTGCCCGCGGCTGGTCGACTGGCGCGAGGAGGTGGCCCGTACGAAACGCGCCGCTTTCGCGGACTGGACGTACTGGGGCCGCCCGGTGCCGGGGTTCGGACCGCCGGACGCGTCGCTGCTGGTCATCGGGCTCGCGCCCGCGGCGCACGGCGGGAACCGGACCGGGCGGATGTTCACCGGGGACCGTTCCGGAGATGTGCTGTACGCGGCGTTGCACGAGGTGGGGCTGGCCTCGCAGCCCACGTCCGTGAGCGTGGACGACGGGCTGGCCCTGTACGGCGTACGTGTCACCTCACCCGTGCACTGCGCGCCGCCCGCCAACAAACCGACCCCCGAGGAGCGCGACACCTGCCGGCCCTGGCTGGTGAGCGAGCTGAAGCTGCTCAAGCCCACCCTCCGGGCGGTCGTCGTGCTCGGGGCTTTCGGGTGGCAGGCCGCGCTGCCCGCGTTCGCCGAGGCGGGCTGGAGCGTGCCCCGGCCTCGACCGGTGTTCGCCCACGGGACGCAGGTCATGCTGGGCGGCCCGGAGAGGCCCCTCGAGCTCTTCGGCTGCTTTCACGTCAGCCAGCGCAACACCTTTACCGGGCGCCTCACCCCCGAAATGTTGCGGAACGTGCTGCGTACGGCCGCGGCGGCAGCAGGCCTACCGACCCTCCCTTACGCGGGTTAGGGTCGTCCGATGCCCCTTTATCCGGAGATCGAACCGTACGACCACGGCATGCTCGACGTCGGCGACGGCAACCGCGTCTACTGGGAGGTGTGCGGCAATCCGCGCGGCAAGCCCGCGGTGGTGCTGCACGGCGGGCCCGGTTCCGGGAGCAGCCCCTTCTTCCGGCGGTACTTCGACCCGGCCGCGTACCGCATCGTCGTCCTCGACCAGCGCGGCTGTGGACGGTCCACGCCGCATGCGAGCGCGTACGACACCGACATGAGCGTCAACACGACGGCGCACATCATCGCCGACCTGGAGCGGTTGCGGCGGCACCTGGGGATCGAGCGGTGGCTGGTGTGGGGTGTGTCGTGGGGGTCGGTGCTCGGGCTGCGGTACGCGCAGACGCACCCCGGCGCCGTCTCCGAGCTGGTGCTGACAGCCGTCGCGACCGCGGCCAACCGGGAAGTGGCCCTGATGACCAGAGGGCTCGGACAGTTCTTCCCCGAAGCCTTCGAGCGGTTCCTCGCGGAGCTGCCCGAGGAGGAGCGCGAGGGGAATCTGGCGGCGGCGTACAACCGGCTGATCGAGTCACCTGACCCCGAGGTGCGGGCGCGGGCGGCACGGGCCTGGACCGACTGGGAGACGGCCATGGCTCCCGCCCCGCCGCGTTCGATCCCCCGCTACGAGGATCCTGTGTTCCGCATGGGCTTCGCCCGCACGGTCACGCACTACTGGGGTAACGACCACTTCCTCGGTGAGGGCAACGAAGAGGGAGTGGTCCTCCGCGACGCGCCCCTCCTCAAGGACATCCCCGGCACCCTCGTCCAGGGCAGCCTCGACTTCGGCAACCTTCTCGGCACCGTCTGGCGTCTCCAGCAGGCCTGGCCCGGGAGTGAGTTGGTCATGATCGACGACGTGGGGCACAACGCGGGGGCGGCGGACGTCGTGGACGCGTTGATCGCAGCTACGGACAAGTACGCGGCGGTTCGCTAGCGTCGAGTCCGTTCACTTGTTGGTCCCGGAGCCGTCGGAGCCGGAGCCGTTCGGGCCGGATCCGTCGGGGCTGGTCTCGGCGTCGCCGAAGAGCTGCCGCACCGTCGAGCGGTAGTTGGCCTGGACGTGCGCAAGGGCGTGGGCGCGGGCGCGTTCCGGGTCGCCGGAGGCGATGGCGGCGTACAACTCGCGGTGTTCCACGAGGAGTTGGGGCCATTCCTCGTTCTGGTGGGTGAGCCAGCGTACGCGGCCGGCGACCGGTTCCATGACCGAGATGAGCAGGCCGTTGTCGGCCATCGCCAGGATGCGGTCGTGGAAGCGGGTGTTGATCTCGGGGATCGCCTCCGCGTCCTCGGCCTGGGTCGCGGTGGCCGCGCGGTCGAGCAGTTCCTCCAGTTCGGCGAGGTCGGCCCGGGTCGCGCGCTGGGCTGCGAGCCCGGTGGCGTACACCTCCAGGGCCTCGCGGAGCTCGAAGAGTTCCTTGACGTCCGTCGGGGTCAGCGGGCGTACGACGGTGCGGCGCGGGGTCTCGAAGTGGACGAAGCCCTCGGCGACCAGGGCGCGGATCGCCTCGCGGACCGGGACGCGGGAGACCCCGAAGCGGTCGGCCAGCTCGCGCTCGACCAGCCGGTCGCCGGGCCGCAGCCGCCCGGTGATGATCTCCTGCCGCAGCGTGGCGAGGACTCGCTCACGCACCGCCCCCAGCGGTTCCACCGTTGTCATGGCTCCATCTTCGCCGAACCGGGGGCTGTTTTACCGAGCTGTAACCGTACGGACATTGCCGAGTGCCATTGACGGCGGGACCATAACGCAAGTTTGGTATACCAAAAATGCGAGCGACCACCCTCCGCTCACGAACGCGAGCGACCACCCCTCCGCTCACGCTCGTCCCCCCACTCCCTACTCCCCGCCCCCTGTGGTCCCCGCCCTTCGTCCCTCCCCCTTGGAGGTCCCGTGTCCCTCGCCGATCCGGCCGCAGCCCAGAGCACCACCGAGTTCGTCCCCGATCCCCGGTTGACCAACGAAGACCTCGCGCCCGCGAAGAAGCGCAACTGGAAGGTCTTCGACCTCTTCGCCATGTGGATGTCCGACGTCCACAACCTCGGCAACTACACGTTCGCGGCGGGCCTGCTGGTCCTCGGTATGAACGTGTGGCAGGTCTTCACGTCCCTGCTCGTCGGCTTCGTCATCATCTACATCGGCATGAACTGGATGGGGAAGATCGGGCAGCGCCACGGCGTGCCTTTCCCGGTTGTCAGCCGCATCAGCTTCGGTGTCTGGGGCGCCAACATCCCTGCCCTGATCAGGGCCGTCATCGCGATCATGTGGTACGGAATCCAGACGTACCTTGCCTCCGTCGCCGTCAACATCATGTTGCTGGCCGCCTGGCCGGGCCTGGAGTCCTGGACGCAGAACTCCTTCCTGGGCCTGCACCAGCTCGGCTGGTGCACCTTCATCGCCCTGTGGCTCATCCAGGCGGCGATCATCAGCCAGGGTATGGAGTCGGTGCGTAAGTTCCAGGACTTCTGCGGTCCCGCGATCTGGATCGTGATGATCGCGCTCGCCGTGTGGATCCTGGCCAAGGCCGGCTGGACCATCTCGCTCACCTCAACCCCCAACCCGGTCTCGGTGGGCGAACAGTGGCGGCAGTGGTTCGGCGCGATCGGGCTCATCCTCGCCACGTACGGCACGCTGATGCTCAACTTCTGCGACTTCTCGCGCTTCTCGCCGGACTACAAGACCGTCAAGCGCGGCAACTTCTGGGGCCTGCCCATCAACTCGACGGCGTTCGTGGTCGTCTCGGTCATCGTCACGGCGGGCTCGATCGAGGTCTTCGGCAAGGCCCACACCGAACCGGCCTACCTCGTCGCCGAGATCGGCAACACCTGGGTACTGGTGCTGGGCGCGCTGACCTTCGCCATCGCCACCATGGGCGTCAACATCGTCGCCAACTTCGTCTCACCGGCGTACGACCTGGCGAACGTCTGGCCGCAGAAGATCACCTTCAAGGTCGGCGGCATGATCAGCACGGTGGCCGCGCTGCTGGTGACACCGTGGAACCTCTTCTCCAACCCCACGGTCGTCAACTACTTCCTCGGCGGCCTCGGCGCCTTCCTGGGCCCGCTGTTCGGTGTGATCATGCTCGACTACTTCTGGATCAAGCGCGGCCGTATCGACGTCGACGCGCTCTTCAACGCCACACCCGGGTCCCGTTACTACTACCGCAAGGGCGTCAACCCCAAGGCTCTGTGGGCGTTCCTGCCCGCGGCGGCGGTGTCGGCGGTGCTCGCGCTGGTGAAGGACTTCAGCAACGTGGCCCCGTACTCGTGGTTCATCGGCACGGCGATGGCCGCCGGGCTGTACGCCCTGCTCTGCCGCCCGGAGCGCGCCGCCGGCGAAGCCGCTCCCGCCGAGCCCGCCGCAGTGGAGGGCTGAACGTGCGGATCGTCGTCACCAACTGCAATACGACGCAGGAGATGACCGAGGAGATCGTACGAGGTGCCCGGGCCGCCGCAGGCCCGGGCACCACCGTGACCGGTCTGACCCCCGCGTGGGGGCCCGAATCCGTCGAGGGCTGGCTCGACAGCTACCTCTCGGCGGCGGCCGTCCTCGACACCCTGCGGACCTACGACGAACCGTATGACGCCGTCGTCATGGCGGGGTTCGGGGAGCACGGGCGCGAGGGCGTACGGGAACTCGTGGACGTACCCGTCGTCGACATCACCGAGGCCGCGGCCCATCTCGCCTGCCTGCTCGGGCGACGGTACGGCGTCGTCACCACGCTGGAGCGCTCGCGCGGGCAGATCGAGGACAGCCTGTACGCGGCCGGGGTCGCCCAGCACTGCGCCGCTGTCGTGGGCACAGGCCTCGGCGTCCTCGACCTCGGCGACTCGCTGCGCACGGAGGAGGCCTTCGTGACCGCCGCCGAACGGGCCCGCGACGCCGGCGCCGAAGTACTGGTGCTCGGCTGCGCCGGGATGACGGGACTCCAGCGGGTGGTCGGCGACAAGCTGGGGCTGCCGGTCGTCGACGGAGTGGCCGCGGCCGTGAAGCTGGCCGAGTCGCTGGTGAGCCTGGGGCTGACGACGAGCCGGGCCGGGAGCTACGCGAAGCCGTTGCCGAAGAGGCGGAGTTGGGGGCCGAAGGAGGTTCGTTAGGGGGTGACGCCGGGCTCGGGCACGACGGCCGTCGCCGTGATCTCCACGAGCTGACCCGGGTAGCCGAGGCAGGTGACGCCGAGGAGGGTCGACGAGTGCGGGCCGGTGCTGAGACCGGAGGCCTCGACGACGTCCCAGACCTGCGAGAGCACGGCGGGGTCGCTCGTCACGACGTACACGTCGGTGTACGCGACGTGAGCCAAGTCGCTGCCGATCGCGCGCAGTTGCTCGTGCAGATTGGCGAGGACCTGCTCGGCCTGCCGTACCGGGTCGTCTTCGCCGACGAGCTTTCCGCCGGCGTCGAGGGGGACGGATCCGGCGAGGAAGGCGAGGCGCGTGCCCGCTTCGACCACGGAGGCGTGGGAGTAGGTCGGGGGCGGGAAGAGGGTGGGGACGGTGACGCGTTTGAGCATGGGGGCCTCCCGGCGATCGGCAGGGTGAACCTGCCGATCATGCGGGCCTGGCGGGCGGATACGCATCCGAATATTCGGTCGCCCTCACAGAGTGGCGGCGGTCGGGCCGTCCGGCTGGGTTCGGCGTTGTTCGACCATCTCGCGGCTCAGTTCCTCCGTCTCTGGCTCGGGCAGTCGCTCGAAGCCTTCCTCGGTGATGACCGAGACGATGGGGAAGATCCGGCGGCTGATGTCCGGGCCGCCGGTGGCCGAGTCGTCGTCTGCCGCGTCGTAGAGCGCATGGAGCGCGGCCAGGGCTGCCTCGCGCCGGGACATGCCCTCCCGGTACAGCTTCTTCAGCGCGCCCCGGGCGTAGGGGGAGCCCGAGCCCTCGGCGTGGAAGTCCGTCTTCTCGTAAGGGCCGCCGGTGACGTCGAAACTGAAGATGCATCCGGCCTCGCCGTCCGGGGCCTTGACGTCGTAGCCGACGAGCAGGGGAACCACGGCGAGGCCCTGCATGGCCTGGCCGAGGTTCTGTCGGATCATGCCTGCCAGCCGGGTCGCCTTCGCGTTGAGGGTCATGGGGATGCCCTCGATCTTCTCGAAGTGCGTCAACTCGACCTGATAGAGCTTCACCATGTCCACCGCGAGCCCCACGGTGCCCGCGAAGGCCACCGCGGTGTAGTCGTCCGTGGGGTGCACCTTCTCCAGGTCGCGCTGCGCGATGAGGTTCCCCATCGTGGCCCTCCGGTCGCCGGCGATCATCACGCCGTCGCGGTAGGTGAGAGCCAGCACCGTGGTGCCGTGCGGAACTTGGCCGGGTGCGGCCTGAACGCCCTCGGGGAGGAGTCGGTTTGTGCTCAACAGGTTCGGACGGTGAGCTGCCAGGAACTCGGTGAAGGACGAGTTCCCGGGGGTGAAGAATTCCTCCCCTAACCGGCCGTCGGTCTCGCTCCGTGCCATGTCACTCCCCCCGCAGGTGTGTTGCGCGGACTGATGCGCGCACTCAGGTGTGTTGCGCGCAACCGACTCCTACCATGAGCGGGCTCACGGAAAACGCTGCCTCTTTCGCGACCCTCACTTCGTCGTGAACTGAGCCGTCCCCAGCGTCCCGAACCACTCCCGGATCTGCTTCTCGTCCTGCGTCGCGGCGAGCGAGAGGAGCAGCAGGAGGCGGGCCTTCTGCGGCGTCAGATCCTCCGCGCCGATGACTCCGGTGGAGTCGGCCGAGCCGTACACCGCCCCCGACCCGGTGCGGGTCGTCGACGCGAACGTCACCCCCTTCTTCACGGCCTCCGTCCGCGCGGTCGACATCGCGGGCGATATCCCACCGGCCCCGGTGCCCGCCGTGACGATGCCCTCGGCTCCCGCGTCCGCGAAGGCCTCGATCGCCTCACCGCCCGCGTCCTGATACGAGTACGCGATCTCCACCTTCGGCAGCGCCTTGCCCTCGCTCCCCTTGCCGACGATCCGGTCCAGGTCGAACGGCGTACGCCAACTCGCCTTCCCGCACTTCTGAACGCGGGCCGGCGCCCGGTTGAGCCGGATGTTGTCCTGGTCGATGACGCCCAGCTCCCCGGACGGGCCGCTCTCGAACGTGTCCATGCGCAGCGCGTTGGTCTTGCGGACCTCTCGCGCCGCCTGGACCTGGTCGTTGAGCATCAGGACGGTCCCGTAGCACTTCGTCTTGCTGCTCGCGGCCAGCTTGATCGCGTTGTAGAGGTTGGCGGGCGCGTCCGTGCCGATGACGGTCCACGGCCGCATGGATCCGGTGAGCACGACCGGCTTGTCGCTGCGTACGGTCAGGTCGAGCCAGTACGCGAACTCCTCCATCGTGTCCGTACCGGTGGTGACCACGACGGCGTCGTTCTTCTTCAGTGCGGCATCGACGGAGGCGGTGAGCTTGCGGTACTCCGCGATGGAGTACCCACCCGACCCCTTGTTGCCGAACTGCTCGGTGCTGACGTCCGCGAGACCGTCCACCTCCGGCCGCAACTCGTCCACCATCTTGGAGATCGCGAGCTGCCCCGACCTGTAGTCCTGGAACGAGACCCGGTTCGTACTGACCCCGGAAATCGTCCCACCGGTACCGATGACCGCGACCTCGGGCAGATCCTTCTTCTCCTTCGGCTGCGCACTCGCACTGGAGAGCGTGGCCCCCGCGGCGACGACGAACGAACAGAGCAGGGCGGCGGTACGGCGGGGGATCTTCACGGGCACGGCTCCTAGCGGGTTCGCGGGACGGCGGGTTCGCCGGTGGGGCGAGTGGCCGATGGGCATTCGCCGCTGACCGTAGGAAGCGCTGTTTTCCCGGGTGTTGCGTGTACGTGTCAATCGTCGTGGCGCCAACTGGGCTTACGCGGCAGGATGGTTGGGCGCCATGGGATTCGCAGGTCAGGCCAACTCTGGCCGAAAGCCCGGGGGTGGTGGCCGGAACATTTCCCCGGAACCGTATGATCCGTTGCGTCTTCAAGTACGGCTGGCGCGCGGGGCCCGTATGCCTTGCAGCCGTCAGGAACGACCACGGAACCCGTAAGGATCCCCCCGATGACTGTTCCCCCCACTTCTCATCGCCCCAAATCCCGCGTCACCCGGCGTGGGCTGATCGGCGCCGCCGGCGCGGTCGCGGCAGGCGCCGTGATCACCCCCGCCGTGATGGCGACCACCAACTCGGACTCCACCGACGCGGATTCCACCAACGCCGACACCACGGCCGCCGAACCCGGTACGACACCGGAGAACTTCCCCAAGACCCGCACCAAGGCGGCCACCGGCGAAGCACCCGTCGAGGCCGCCTTTCCCATCGCCTATGTGGGCCTGACCTGGGCAGGCACGCGCGCAGCCACCGGCGGCGGCATCCGGCTGACCGACGCCGACGGCAGCCAGGGCGCCTGGAAAGACCTGAGCGCCAGCGGCTGTTCGGACAGCAACGGCGGTGTCCTGCTCGTCTCCGCAGGCCAGGCGTCCGGTTACGAGCTGAAGGCCCCGGACGGCGCCACCGAACTGCGGTCCCTGGCCATCGACACCAAGCAGGGCCCGGCGCGCAAGGTGGCCGTTCCGCAGGACACGACCCGGGTGCGCGGCGTCGCCTATCTGACGCGCGCAGCCTGGGGCGCGGACGAGTCGCTGCGCTTCAAGCCGGACGGCTCGGAGAACACGCCGACCGCGTACTACCCGTTCCAGACCCTCACGGTCCACCACACCGCCACCGTCAACGCCGACCCCGACCCGGCCGCCACGGTGCGTGCGATCTACGAGCTCCACGCGGTCACCAACGACTGGGGCGACATCGGCTACCACTTCCTCATCGACGAGAAGGGCACCATCTACGAGGGCCGTTTCTCGGGCGACGACGGCATACCCGCCCACGACGGCGACGGCAACCTCGTCACCGCCTTCCACGCGGCCGGCTTCAACTCGGGCAACCTCGGCATCGCCCTCCTCGGCACCCTGACGACCCAGGGCCCGACCGAAGCCGCCCGCGAGGCACTCACCCGCCTGACCCGTGTCCTGGTCCGCTTCCACGGAGTCGACCCCAAGGCCCAGGTCACGTACACCAACCCGATCAACGGCACCACCAGGGACGTACCGGAAATCAGCGGCCACCGCGACTGGATGGCGACGGAGTGCCCGGGTGAGGTGATGTACGGGGAGCTGGCGGCGCTGCGGGAGGCGGCTGCCGGCTGAGGAAGGGCTGTTCAGTAAGGGCCCGTTCAGTATGGGCTGTCAGTCCGAGGGATTACCGTGGAGCCTCCGGAAGCCGGGTAGTACGCGCTGTGCGTACGGCGACGAAGGGGGCTCCATGGACGCGGAGTTGACGGCACTGGCGGCGGCCGGAGCGACGGCGCTCGTGCAGCAGATGGTGACCGATGGCTGGGTGAACGTCCGGGACCGCGTCGTCGCCTTCTTCTCGCGGGGGAGCGAAGAAGAGGTCATCGAGGGGGAGTTGGAGGAGTCGCGGGCGGAACTGGCCGCCGCATGGGCCGCCGAGGACGAGGAGGCCGCCGCCGATGTACAGGCGTCGTGGCGCAGCCGACTCAGGCGTACGTTGCGGGACAACCCGGAGGCGGTTGCCGAACTCCGCGCCCTGCTCGACGAGTTGGCCCCGCAGTCGGCCGCATCGCAGCACAGCACTGTCCACAACATCCACAACACCATCAACGGCGGCGTACATCACGGCACGGTGATCCAGGCGGGCACGATCGGCGAGCCCCCGCGCCGCCGCCCGTAACCCCTTCGCGGCCCTTGCCCCCTCGCTCGTAGAGTGACCGCCGTGAACGACGACTCCGCCTTCCTCGACCCAGTCGCCGACCGTCTGGCCGCCCTCCCCACCGTCCAGGCGGTGGCCCTCGGCGGCTCCCGGGCCCAGGGCACCCACACCCCCGACAGCGACTGGGACCTTGCCCTCTACTACCGCGGCGACTTCGCCCCCGCCGATCTCCGCGCTCTCGGCTGGCCGGGCGAGGTCTCCGAAGTCGGCGGCTGGGGCGGCGGAGTCTTCAACGGCGGCGCGTGGCTGACGATCGAGGGGCGGCGCGTGGACGTCCATTACCGGGATCTGGACGTGGTGGAGCATGAGTGGGCGGAAGCGGAGGAAGGCCGCTTCCGGGTGGAGCCCCTGATGTTCCACCTCGCAGGAATCCCGACCTACCTCCTCGTCGCCGAGCTCGCAATCAACAAGGTGCTGCGGGGTGAACTGCCGCGCCCTTCCGTCTATCCGCAGGCACTGCGCAAGATCGCTCCCGAGCGCTGGCACGGCATGGCCATCGCCACCCTCGCGTACGCGAAGGCCGGCCACGCCCCGAAGGGCGCCCTCACCCAGGTTGCGGGCGCGATGGCCGTGGCGGCGACGCAGACGGCGCATGCGGTGCTGGCGGCGCGAGGGGAGTGGGTAACCAACGAGAAGCGGTTGCTGGAGCGGGCCGGGTTGCGTGAAGTCGACGTGCTGGTGGGGAACTTGACCTCAGACCCGACGGCCCTCGTCCGAGCGGTCGCGGAGGCCGAGACGCTCTTCAGTCGGGCAGTTTCTCAGTAGCCGCTCCTGAGGACGTCAATCATTGAACTGTTCGCGAGGTGTGACCCGTACGAAAGTCGAACGGCTCCGCCTTCCTCGACCACTTGGCCACCCACCCCTCCGTCCGGACGGCTGGTCCAGCCGCGGTGTGACGGTGTAGTGCGCTGGTGGCACCCGGCGCAGGATCAGCGCGCCGCCGGCCTACGGGTCGGTGCGGGGGTGGTTGAGCGCGACGGCGAGGTCGGAGGCCGCGGTGATCCGGAAGGCGATGATCCGGAAGACGCCGAGTGCTCCTCGTCTCCAGCAGACCTGTGTCACCTGCTTCAGGTCGTGGCCGTCTCGTACTGCGGGCGACCGGTGGTGCGGTAGGTCTGGATCGTCAGCCCCTTCGGGGTGGACCGCAAATCGACCAGCTCGAGTCCTATGTCCGGGCCGGTGGCGGGGAAGAGCCGCGTGCCCTGGCCGACGACCACGGGATAGGTGAGCAGTACGATCTCGTCGACCAGCCGGTGGTCGACCAGCCGCTGGTCGAGCAGCCAGCGGATCAGGGTGCCACTGCCCCACACCTGCAGCTCACCGCCCGGCTCGGCTCTCAGCTCGCCGACGGCGCCCGCGACGTCACCGGACAGGACGGTCGTGTCCGCCCACTGCGGGTCGGTCAGCGTGGTCGAGGCGACGTACTTGGGCCGCGTGTTCAACGCCTCTCCGACGGGGTTTCCCGGATCCATGCCCGCTCCCCAGGAGCCGGCGAAGATCTCGTAGGTCCGCCGGCCGAACAGGAACGCGTCGGCGCGCTGGAAGGCCAGGCTGATGAACGCCGAGGCGTCGTCGTCGAGCAGCGGCGGGGCCCATCCGAAGCGCTCGAATCCGCCGCTGCCGTCCTCGTCCGGCGCGCCGGCTTCGCGCCGGGTCCCTGCCTCGATCCGTCGATGTCCCTGCGTCACTCCATCGACGGAGACGTTCGTGACGGTCGTCAGTTTCATGGTCGCTTCCCTTCGCGCCGGGGTCGTCGTTCGGTACGACCGGACCGCGGCGCCGATCTCATCGGTCGTGCACGGATCTGCTCCAACAAAAGTTTTTGCGCGTGTCGTCGTCCGGATGATGGGGTGGCACGGTGACCAACCACGATGAGGCGGCGGCTGTCCGACCGTTGACCCTGGCTTGGGTGAGTCGGCACCTGGAGGTCGGCGAACGGATCGTCAGAACCGAGGCGCTGCACGGCGGCATCACTGCCGAAATGCGGCGGCTGACCGTCGGCACGCGGGACGGAGACACCCGCGACCTGGTGCTGCGGACCTTCGTCAACCCGTTCTACGTGGAGCACGCCGAGGACTGGCTGAACCGGGAGGCCGACGCCCTGACCCTGCTCACGGGGACCGGCATGCCGGCTCCTGGACTGGTCGCGGTTGATCCGACCGCCGCGCATTGCGAGTATCCATCGCTCCTGATGACACATCTGGCGGGTCGGACGGTCCTCGACGATGAGGGATTGGAGACGCGCGTCCCTCTGTTGGCCCGTCAACTCGTGGCGATCCACGCATTGCGACCTGCCGAGCGGCCCCGGAAGTATGTGACGTTGACGACCGCCGACACCGTCGTGGTTCCGAAGGGCGCCGACGCGGCGGCGTGGGCCGCGGCGATCGACGTGATCCGCAAGCCCGTGCCGCCCTATGAAGGGCGATTCCTGCACCGGGACTTCCAGCCCGGCAATGTGCTGTTCGACGTGCCGCCCCCAAGGCCGGCAGGTGCCCGGATCACCGGCGTCGTCGACTGGGCAGCGACCTCCTGGGGCCCGGCGGATCTCGATGTGGCGCACTGCTCCGTCAATCTCGCGCTGCTGCACGGCCCGGCGTGGGGTCTGCGGTTCCCTGAGGCGTATGAGGAGGCCGGCGGGGTGCTGGCCGCGGCCGCGAGCGAGCGGCTGTACTGGCTGGTACGGGACGGGCTGGCGTCGTCAGAAGAAGTGCAGTCGGTGTCACAGCCATGGCGGGAGGCAGGGAGGACAGACCTGACGACGCGAGTCGTGGAGGAGCGGCTGGATGCCTATGTCACCGCCCTGATGGACACGCTGGGCTGAGCCAAGACGGTCCGGGGCGCGGGCACGGCGGCAAGCGCCGGGACCGCCTTCCACGTCCGGCAGCGGAGACGATCGCACACATCGACGCGGCTGCTCGACTGATCTGGACGTACATGCACAAGGTCATGTCTCGTCGCGCCGGGATGCCCATCCGGCGATGGCACGGTTCGGGTGGCTACGGACAGGAGCCAGAACGTATGCTCTGCGGCCCTGGGCCGGGGACTGGGGGTGAGTACGAGGTGGGTGACCCGTACGTGAACACGCGCGCGGTCAAGATCAACGTGGCGATCGCTGTGGTCCTGCTTCTGTTCGTCTCCGTGGTGGTCCTGCGTGCCACCAGCGACTCCGACATGACCTGGAACTATGACAAGGCATTCGACAAGAGGGACAACGGCACGACCGTGCTGTCCGGCGTGATGGCGACCGCCACCGACGACATCTGGGCGGCGGGCCAGTCCACCCCCGACATCGGCAGACCAGGAGACGAGTCGGCCGACGACGGCTTCCTCCTGCACTACGACGGCACCGACTGGCAGCGCCGCCCCATGCCGGCGTCGTTCGGCACCAGCGTCTACGACGCGCGCTTCGACGCCGTGGACTCCGGCGGACTCCTGCTGACGGCGGGCCTGGACCTCAACTCGCTGCGGATGGCCCACTGGGACGGCACCCGCTGGACGGCGCTGCCCAAGCTCCCCGGCGACCCCCGCGCCGCCGACATCAAGGCCCTCGCCCCGGACGACATCTGGGTCCTCGACGGCGCGACCGTGGCGTACCACTGGGACGGCACCCGCTGGACGGCCATGGACCTGCCCACCACCGTCACCGCACTCGACGGCGCCGCGTCCGACGACCTGTGGGCGGTCGGCAGCCGCTACGGGAAGGGGGACGCGGGCCCGGGGCTGCCGGGCGGCCAGCCCGCCGCCGTGCACTGGGACGGCCGTGCCTGGAAGCTCGTACCGACGCCGGAGTACCACTACACGGTCCCGGCCCCCGAGCAGACGGCGCTCCTCACCGAGGTCGTCGCGCTGGACGGCGACGTACATGCCTACGGCGAGCTCACCTCCGTCAGCGAGGACGACGAGCCCGACCCACCGGCGGAGAACATCCACCTGCGCTGGAACGGCACCCGCTGGACCAAGCTGCCGAACGCCGAGGGATCATGCGCCGACCGCGGCCACGCGGTCCGCGACGGCGAGCGCGGGGAGGTCCTCAGCGCCCGCAAGTACCTCACCGCGGACGGCAGTTGCGAACGAATCGCGGATCCAGAGCCACCGAGCAGCTACGGCATCAAGGGAAAGGCATGGTTCCGGCTGAACGCCATCACGGCGGTCCCGGGCACCGACAAGATCCTCGGAGTCGGCTCCGTGGCATCGGCGAGCAGCGATCCCGCGTACAAGGTCGTCATCGTCAGCCTGAAGCGGTGAGGCCCGCCAACTGGCCCGGTGCTGCCGTGTGCGCCGCCGTCCTCGCTCCGGGAACCCTGGTGACGAGCTACGTCGTCCTCACCGCCTACATGGTCGAGCCAGACGGCCCCTGGGACAGCCAAGCCGTGACCAACTCCAGCATCGCAGCCGGCGCCGGCCTGGTCTTCTCCGGCGTCATGGCCCTGCTGACGTGGCTGTTCATCAAGGCCAAGTGGCTACGCAAGTGGTGGTACGCCATCCCCACGGCACTGGCCATCGCCGCGCTGCTGCGGCTGACGGTGCTCGCGCCGGAGATCTGACTCGGTGCCCATTGGGATCTATGTTTCTGAGCCTGCCCACTCCGCCCCAAGTGCCTCGTCCGGCACATGCGACCCCGCCGACGCGGCGAGATGATGCGGCTCGCGCAAGGCTGCAAGGACTGCGACAACGGCACCGCAAGCGTGGAGCCTGCCGCTCCGTGGTGAGCTGCGGGAGAGGGGAAGGCTGTTGCGCGGAATGGTGACACTTAGCCCCCGAGTGTCACCATTCCGCGCAACAGCCTCCCTCCCCCTCACGGCCACAGCGGCTGCCCCCCCGTGTCCTGTCTCAGTGAAACTGGGGCAGTCCCAGTCTTTCTGAGGCATCGCTGCCGCGCCTTCCCTACGGTCGCTGTACCGCGTCGGCGCTTGGTCATGGGGGCCGGGATGGATGCAGCGGACTACTGAGTTCGGCCTGATCTTCCCCCGCTACTGATTTGACGCCAGACGCCGGGGCAAATGGCATGAAAGCACTGTCCCCGGCGCCTTGGGGCCACAGAGGATGGTCGCATGACGATCACTTCGCAGGCTCGTTCCTTCGACAAGGCTGCCGCCAGCTATGCAGCAAACCGTCCTTCGTATCCGCCCGCCCTGCTCGATGCGGTCGAGGAACTCGCCGCCCACCCCTTAAAGGACGCCCGCGTCGCGGATATCGGAGCCGGTACAGGACTGGCGACCGCCCTCCTCCGCGCCCGTGGTGCGTATGTCGTCGCGGTCGAACCCGGCCTTGGAATGGGTTCCCAGTTCCGCCTCAGACTGCCCGACGTCCCTCTCGTGCTCGGTGACGGCAACAACCTCCCGCTTGCCTCCCAGTCCATCGACATCCTCACCTATGCCCAAGCCTGGCACTGGACCGATCCACGCAAGTCCGTCCCAGAAGCTCTCCGAGTACTTCGCCCCGGCGGCGCACTCGCCCTCTGGTGGAACGACTCAGACAGCACTGTCCCCTGGATAGCCGACCAGGATGCCCGCCTGCGCCGCCTCTTCAGCGCTGAGGACAGCGAACCCGACCCCATGGCCCGATTCCGCCGGCTGCCGCCCGAACTCAGCTTCGTCCACCGACAGGTGTCATGGACCAGGAGCGTCCCGCTCGATACACACCTCGCGAACCTCTCCAGCTACTCCGACTTCCTAGTCCTTGGCGACAACGCCACCAAGTCGTTCCTGGCTGAGGAGCGGGACCTCCTCACGGAAGTCTTCCCCGATGGGATAGTCGATGAGCAGTACGTGGTCAGCCTGGCCGTTGCTACCCGTTGACGTCGTACTGCGATGGAGACCTGCACCGGATTTGCACTGATGTGACCGCAACATCAGCGTCGTCGGGGTCTGTCAACTGGCGGGTGCTCATGCGCCGTTGCTCCGTCAGGCACTGAGGCAGGGCGAACGGGCGGCCCTGCTGCTGGCGTTGGCCGTCACCGCCGTCTACGTACTGGACCGGTGGGTGGCCTGGGGATATGTCCTCGCGGTCCGGGAAGGACGCAAGAAGATCGGCGACAGGCCGTTGGGCACTGGGGCACTACTTCCGGCCCGCCGGCCGCTGACCTCCTACAGCGGAAGCCACGCGCTCGGCCCGCCCGGGCTTCGGGCTCCCGTGGGACGAGACCCTCGACGCCATCGCTGACCAGGTCAAGGCCTGGCACGACATCCCCTGGCAACGCACGGACCCGCTCCGCCACCGCCGCGAGCTGCAACGGGCGCGCTCCATCCTCTTCGTCGCGGCGACACGGGCCCGCGATGCGCTGGCGATCTTCTGGCATGGGGAGCCGAGCCGGTTCCTGGCGCCTTTGGGGCGTCTAACAGGGCCTGGGGTCACGGGAGTTCGGCAGAATTCCATCGGCCTGTGCGCCGTCAGTGTGCCAACGTGCGCCCCACCCTCACTACTTGGACCCCCATCCTGACGATACGTACGGTCTTGAGTGATCGCGGTAAACACCCAAGACCGGAATGACCTGAGGACAGTGCGCGGCGTGGGGTGGGCGCGCGGACATCGGGCACTGGCCGAGCGGGTGGTGTCCCCAGGGGTGCTGTGTCCCACAGCCTGAGCACCCCGCCCCGCTGTGTTCACGCGTCGCTCGTTTGAGCGCCTCAAGGGCATATTTGCCTTGGGTGTTCACGCTGTGCGCGCCGGGGGTCATGGGCCGGGCCCGCGATGCGCACGGTTCGAGCCCGGTCGTGGCTCACCAGTCCCGGGTGGCGATCAGTTCTTCTATGTCCGCGTCTGTGAAGCCGTAGGCCGACGCGACGAACCCGAAGTCCTCGGCGATCCCCTCCCGCGCTACCGTCTCGATCTCACTGCCGGCTGCCTCGAACTCCGACTCCAGCAGGTTGAACTCCTCCGTCGCGGCGTGGGTGAAGGCATACAGGGCCGTCAGATCCGACGGCTGCTCGGCCTCGATCCGCTCGCACAGTCGCAGCAGGATCGCCTTGCCCTTGTCGAGGACGTGATCGGGGAAGTACGTGTCCGCGTACAGCTGCTTCAGAAACGTGTACCCCGCTACCTGCTCGTTTGTGATCGGCATAGCACCCCATCCCTGTAGAAGAACCGACGCGGCCGATCATGCACCAGGCCACTGACAACGCCCCCGCCTGAGTTCGCCCGGTCAGCTCGCGTCACCGCGGTGGCGAAGGAACGTCTTCGAATACCCCTTCGTAAATGCCCAGTTGTTACTGATACCGTCTCCGACGTGGCGAAACTCAATCAGATCATCGCAGTCGAGAAGGGCGTCAAGGCCAAGTCCCACCAGGACCTGACAGCCGCTCACCATGGGCTGCAGAAGCCCGCCCTGCTGGCCGGTATCTCGCGTACGTATCAGCCGAAGGACGAGGAGGGTGAGCAGTTGCCGCCCGAGTCGACTCGGGTGCAGGTGAAGGCCGAGGACGTGTTGCGGGACACCGCGGCGGTCCTTACGCGGCTGTTCGATGTGACCGCCACCAAGGACTGGGCCAACACCTCGGCCAGGGCGGACATCACCGTCGACGGGCGGGTGCTCGTCGCCGATGTGCCGGTGTCCTATCTGCTGTTTCTGGAGAAGCAGCTCACCGATCTCAACACCTTTGTGCGGAAGTTGCCGGTGCTCGACGCCTCCGAGTCGTGGGTGCAGGACCCGTCCACCGACGCCTGGAAGACCGAGCCGGTCCGGACGCTTCGTACGAAGAAGGTGCCTCGGAACCATGTGAAGGCCGAAGCCACCGAGAAGCATCCGGCGCAGGTCGAGGTGTACTACGAGGACATACCGGTCGGGTACTGGACTACCGTCAAGTTCTCGGGTGCCCTTCCCGCCCGGCGCGTGAACGAACTGCTCGACCGGGTCGAGAAGTTGCAGCAGGCCGTCAAGTTCGCCCGGGAAGAGGCGAACGGCGTCGATGTCGTCGACCAGCGGGTCGGTGACGCCGTGTTCGGCTACCTGTTCGGGTAGCCTCAGAAACTCCCCGGCCATCAGCCACCGGCCGGGGTGCGCGAGGAGCGCAAAGCTGAAGCTGAGCCTTGTCGTGACTGCGTGGTCCCGGATCGGGAACCGCGATCAATCTCAGACTATTGCTCCAGACTCAGCATTCGCCGCCGATCGCCGGATCGACCGGGCCCAGGCCCCGGACGTCGAAATGCCGGTTCAAGTCCGGCCCGCACAGCTCGATGTGCGGTGGTCCAAAGGCAGGACGCGGCGACTTCACACTGACCTGGGTCCTCAAGCGTGCCGGCGTGCGACATGGGCGGCAGATCAGGGCTCGGGGGCCGGCTACGCCCCCGGGTCCGCTCCTTTTTGCGCGCACATCGCCCACCCTCTGGTTCGCGCACACCGCCTACCACCGCGTTCGCGCACATCGCCTACACTCCGGGGCCCGCTCCAACCGCCGTAGACCCGGATTGCGTTCATAAAGAACGTGGCCTCCCAGCCATCCGTCACCTCGCTGAAATGCGAGAGTTGCATTCGCTCCAGGACCACGATCTACCGTGGGCACCACACAACACCGCCCGGCCGACGTCGCCCGAAGGCACACCCCCGCCCTCGTACTGACAGGAGCCCCGTGTCCCACCCCGCCCTTGCTCTGCCTCCCTGGCTCGCCCATGCGCTGCGCGCCCAGCGAGGGCCCGTGCCCTGGAGCGCGGTCGTACGGGGAGCGCTGGCCGCCGGTCCTTTGCTGCTCGTGGCCGTCCTCGTCGACCGCCCCTCCATCGGAGTCGTGGCCGCCCTCGGCGCCATGCTCGCCGGGATCAACGACCGGCCCGGGAGCCGGAGGTCGTCGATCAGGCGGCTCGGGGTGCCGACGCTCGCCGGGGCCGCGGGACTGTACCTGGGGACGTACCTCGGTGAGCAGGCCGGAGCGGTGCTGCTGACCTTGGGGCTGACCGGGCTCGGTCTGGTGGGCGGGGCTGTCAGTGCTGTGGGGCCGGTGGCTTCCGGAGCCGGGACGCAGTTGCTTGTCGCCGCTGCCGTGGGGGCCGGGATGCCGTTGCCCGAAGCTGGGTGGCAGCGCGCCTTGTTCTTCCTCGGCGGTGCGGTCTGGCTGATCGTGCTGCGGCTTGTGCTGCCGACACCCGGGGCCCTGGTCAGTGACTTCCGTTTCGACGGGGAACGGGAAGCCGTCGCCTCCGTGTACGACGCCGTCGCCGCGCTGCTCGCCGCCGTGGGCGGTGAGGACGCCATGGCCCGGCGCGCCGCGCTGACCGCCGCGCTCGATCATGCGCAGGACGCGCTCGGGGGGCCGCGGCTGCGGCGGTACGCCAGTTCCGCGGCCGAGCGGCGGCTGCGGGCGCAGTACGCCGCCGCGCTGCCCCTCGCCGAGGCCGCGACCGCGCTCGCCTGGGCCGGAGACGCCTTGCCCGCGCGCGCGGCGGAGGGGCCGCGACGGCTCGCTGTCGCCGTACGGACGGGGGAGGCTTGTGGGCCCTTGCCCGCGCCCGCCCGTTCCGTACCGGGGTTGCGGGCCCTCGACGACGCGCTGCTGCACGCGGCCGAGGCCTTCGACCGGGGTGGCGGGAAGAGTGCCCCCAAGGGTTCCAGCGGGCCCATCGACCTCGGTGCCCAGCAGACCGCGCGCCATGGTCTGCACATACGTCCCCTCCGCACCAAGGCCCTCCTGCGCACGGTCACCGGCGCCGGAGGCCGCGAGTACGGGCTCCGGGTGGCGCTGAGCTTCGGCGCGAGTGCCGCCGTCGCGCAGGCGCTGCACCATGTGCACTGGTACTGGCTCCCGGCCACCGCCGTCTTCCTCGTCAAGCCCGACCTCGGGCCGCTCGTCTCGCGCGTACTGAACCGGGCGGCGGGGACCGTCTTCGGTGCCGTCCTCTTCGCGGGGCTCGCGGCCCTGCTGCCTCAGCCGGGAGGGCTCGTGGCGGTCGTGGCGATCAGCGGTGCCCTGATCCCCATCGCCACCCGGCACTTCGCCGCCCAGACCGCCGTCGTCACTGTCCTGGTGCTCTCGCTCGTCATGGTCGGCGGCGAACCGCAGGCCTCCTGGAGCCGGATCGGGGAGACTCTGCTGGCCTGCGCGATCGTGCTGCTCGTCGGGCATCTGCCGGCGCCGGGGCAGCGCGGCGGGAACGTACGGGCCCGGCTGGGGCAGGCGGCCGACGCGGCGCACGCGTACCTGGCGCATGTGCTGAGCGGGACCGACGACCGGGCGGCGCGCTGGGCCCTGCGCCGCGAGGCCTATCGGACGCTGGCCGAGGCCCGCGCCGCGATCGACCGCGCCTCCGCCGAACTCCCCACCCTGGCACGGCACACGGAAGGCACCGACGAGGTGGCGGCCACGCTCGAACGCCTCGTGGACACGACCACCGCCTGCGCCGTCCACCTCGACGACACGGGACGGCTCACCCCTCAGCACACCGAACGCCTCGCCACCCTGCTCGACGAACTCGTCGAGCAGCGGGAGCGGGCGGGGCTCACCTCGGAGGACGGCCGGTCGGGGAACCCGCTGAACCTGAGCGCCTGATGAACCTGCGTACCTGATCCGAGGAAGCCGCTCTCACACCCGTAGCTTCACACCCGTATTCGCGCCCACACCGGAGCATGATCCGACCCTGCCTCGTCCCGCGGCTGGAACCGTCCGCCCGGATACGTCAGCAGCTTCGACTTCAGGTGGCACACCGCCACCGTCAGGGTCATCGCGCCCATGGCGATCTCCACCGCCAGGAAACCGCGGCCCGTACGATCTACCGGCTCCCCGTCGTCGTCACCCTGCACGGGCCGCAGTGGTGCGGGAAAGGCGTTCGTGTCGGCCTGTACCCGCAGTGCGGGGCGGCCGAGGAAACCGACCCTGATGCCACGGCCGTCCGGGTGCTCCGAGAGCGCGATGTGCCAGTCGCCGTCCAGCATGTCGGCCAGATCCCACAGCGCCGCCGGGTCGCCGACCTCCTGCACACCGAGCAGTGTGGGGTCGAGGTCCGTGATTATCGAGGCAAGGGCGGTGAGCTTCGCTTTGTACGCGGCCTCGTTCCTCGGGCCGAACCGGCCGCCGGGCCGATACAGGTTCTCCAGATTCCAGGTGCCGAGAAGCATGCCGGGCTCCTTCCGGGGAGCGCTGCCGGTCGAAAGGTGCGGTCGAGAGGTGACGTGGATCGGTGACGCCAGAGTGCGCGCCGAACCCTTGTGGCGACAGGGCAAGGACCGGATGCACGGTTCACCTCACCCGGCGGCACGACCCCGTCGTACCGTGGCGTGATGACATCGCCCGACGCGAAGAACGCCGCCGATCTCATCATCACGGGGTGCACCGCCCTCGTGCACGACGATCATGAACAGATCGACTTCGTCGAGGACGCCACCATCGTCGTACGGGACGGACTCATCGAGACCGTGACGACCGACGACCCGGATGACACCCCCGCGACGGAACGCATCGACGCGCACGGCCAGATCGCGATGCCCGGCCTGGTCAACTGCCATACGCACGCACCGATGGTCGCGCTGCGCGGTATCGCCGAGGACCTGCCGCTCGAGGAGTGGTTCAACGACGTCATCTGGCCCATCGAGTCCAACCTCACGGACAAGGACGTGGAGTTGGGCGCGCGGCTCGCCTGCGCCGAGATGATCCGGGGCGGTGTCACCTGCTTCGCGGACCACTACTTCTCCATGGACACCGTCGCCGCCGTGGTGGCCGAGTGCGGGATGCGCGCCAACCTCGGAGAGGCCTACTTCTCCTCGCAGGGGACCGAGGGCCGCGAGCGGTCACTGGACTTCGCGCTACGACAGCGGGGCGCAGCCAACGGCCGCATCACCACCTCGCTCGCCCCGCACGCCCCGTACACCGTCGACGACGCCGACCTCGCCGCCACCGCTCAACTCGCCGGCGAGCACGATCTGCTGGTGCACATCCATGCCTCCGAGAACCGCGACCAGACCGACACCAGTCTGGCCCGGCACGGCCGCACACCGATCGAGATCCTTCAGGGCGCCGGGCTCCTCGACGTCGACCTGCTCATCGCCCACGGCACGGGCATCGTGGAGCGCGACCTGCCGGTCCTCGCCGGCGCCACGGGACGCGTCGCCGTGGCCAGCGCACCCCGCGGCTACCTCAAGTTCGCCTGGCCCACCACCACACCGGTACGCGCCCTGCGGGAACTCGGCATCCCCGTCGGGCTCGGCACCGATGGGGCCGCCTCGAACAGTTCCCTGGACGTGTGGGACGCCATGGCCCTCACCGCGCTGATGCAGAAGTCGACGGAGGGTGACCCGCGCTGGCTCACCTCGCGGCAGGCCCTGCATCACGCGACGCTGCAGAGCGCGCGGGCGGTCGGACTCGGCGAGCAGATCGGCAGCCTCGCCCCGGGACGCAAGGCCGACATCATCCTCGTCGACCTGAGCAGCCCGCATACCCAGCCCGTCCACGACCTCCCCGCCACCCTGGTCCACAGCGCCCGCTCCAGCGACGTACGCACGACGATCGTCGACGGCCGGGTCCTCATGCGCGACCGCGAGCTGCTGACGCTCGATGTGCCGGGAATCGTGGGTGAGCTGGCGGAACGGATGCCGTCGCTGCTCGACCGGAGCCATGGCAGGAAGATCCAGGAGTACGACGCCTGAGGGGCGGGCGTCAGCGCTGGGGCGCCTGCGGGCAGCGAAAGGGTCCGATATCACTACGAGTGCGAAGACTGACACGAAACGTCACGAAAGCTGAGAGATCACTCACATTGAGGCAGTAACCGAGTGTCAGCTACGTCTCAGTACGGTCACTCAGCGATCCATTTCCCCCATGGTTGGCGTTTAACTCTAGGAGAACAGCGCTTCTACGGGAGCAGCGCTACATGGAGGTGCAAGGTGAACGGGCGAACAGTGCTTGGGCGCTTTCCGGCTGGTGGGCCGCGTGGTTCGTGGCCGGCGGAGGAGTTCGCACAGGCGTGCCGCCTGGAAGGGCAGCAGGCCGAGGTGGTCATGGACCTGACGTCGGATGCGTTCCTGGTGGTTGTGCCGGATGCCTCCGGCGGTTGAGCAGGTACCTACGGGGGTGGTGGGGTCGGTTCGTTGGCGGGTGCGGGGTTCGTTGTGGCTTGTCGCTCCCCCACTCTCGGCTTCGCTCGAGCGGGGGGACTCCCATGAGCGGGGGGACCCCCATCGCGGCGGAGCCGCACATTGACACAGCCCCGCGCCCCTAAGGGGCGCGACAGCCGCCCAACCGCCTATCAGGCGCGAACCACCCGCGACCACACCGGCGCCGTCCCCGTAACCCGGCACAGCGCCAGATACAGCGGTATCGGTGGCGTGTACGGAAGTGTGCTGTCCGGCTTGTGGATCAGGTCCGGGAGAGGAAGCGCGGGTGAGCCCGGGACCACCGCCCCCGTCGCGTAGTGCGTGGGCGAAGGCCACTCCAGGGAGACGTCGGAGTCGGCCGGGAGCAGCCACCACCACTGGGAAGCGTCGGCGTATACGCAGCCGACGCGAGGTAGCCGGGACATCAGTGGGGGGCCGAATCGCGCGGGCATCGCCACCGCGTCGCAGCCGAGCGGCGCCCGCATACCCTCCGGCACAGCGAGCCGTCGCAACGCCCCCGCCTCGGACGGTGCCCGCAGTGAATGCCGCAGACGAACCAGCGTGTCCAGGTGAAGCACCCGAGGCACCCCGGCCGACGTAGCCCTCACACCCATTCAGCCCCGTCCGTTCTCAAGTTTTCGAACGTCTTCGAAACGATTCAGAACCAGTGCCCTGCCGAAGGGCCGTCCGACCCGGTCAAGGCAGAGCCGGTTCGCGAGGAGCCGGCTGGGGCCGGCCGGCTCCTCGCACTCCAGCCCAGGTCCGACCGCGGCTCGGCGCCGTTGTTCGCCGAGCGCGGCAGGTCCGCCCAGACCAGCAGTCCGGGTCCGGAATCCTGGGCGCCCCAGGCACTGCACACCGCAGCGACGAGAAGCAATCCCCTCCCGTGCTCCTCCTCGGGGCGCTGTGGCGAAGGGTGGGGCTCACCCGTCGCGCACCCCTCGTCGCGTACGGCTATTCGCACCCGGTCGTCGCCGTCGTGCAGCTCGCACACCACCTGGCGGCTCGCCGTGTGCACGACCGCGTTGGTGACCAGTTCGGAGACGACCAGCTCCGCCGTGTCGCAGGTGTCCTCACAGACGGCCCACCCCGAAAGCCGGGCGCGCGTAAGGCGCCGGGCTTGCGCGGCGGAACCCGGATGCGCGGCCAGCTCGAAACGAAACCGGCGCTCGGCAGCCGCATCGGCGGCGCCGAGACCGAACCGGTTCCCGGCGGCGTCAGCGGCGTCTGCTCTTAACGACGAAGGCGGAGTCACGCTTGCCACTATCTCCCCGTCGTGAACACTTGGCAAGAGTCACTCTGAAAATTTCAGAGTGCAGTGTTCCGGGCTGAGGGGACCATGGCACACTGCATCGCAACAGCACGTGACGCGGCGTCTGTTGGGTACTCGCCGGATACCCACCGGGCGCCGCCCGGGCTGTTCAGGACTATGTGGAGGTGGACGTGAGTGAGCCACGGTCCGCGCCGACGGTCGGGCAGGTCGTCCTCGGACGGCGCCTGCTGGACCTGCGGGAGCGCGCGGGGCTCAAGCGCGAGGAGGCGGCGCGCATACTGCGCGTCACGGCCGCCACCGTCCGCCGCATGGAGATGGCCGAGGTCGCCCTCAAGATCCCGTATCTCCAGCTTCTGCTGAAGGCGTACGGCGTCTCCGGCGAGGAGTCCGACGCCTTCGTCACCCTCGCCGAGGAGGCCAACCAACCCGGCTGGTGGCAGCGGTTCCACGACATCCTGCCGGGCTGGTTCTCGATGTACGTCAGCCTGGAGGGCGCGGCCGGCCTCATCCGCTCTTACGAACCCCACTTCGTGCCCGGACTGATGCAGACCGAGGAGTACGCCTATGGCGTCATGGAATCCGGCGCCATCGGCCAGACGAGACCCGAGGACATAGAACGTCATGTGGCGCTGCGCATGCAGCGCCAGGAGCTGCTCACGCGTGAGGACGCGCCACGGTTCTGGGTCGTGATGGACGAGACGGCCGTGCGCCGGCCCGTCGGCGGCCCCGAGGTGATGCGCGCCCAGATCGACAAGCTGCTCGAGATCACGAAACTGCCGAACGTGACGCTGCAGATAGCCCCGTTCTCCTCGGGGCCGCACGCGGGTACGTACGGGCCCTTCGTGCTCTTCCGATTCGCCATGCCCGAACTTCCGGACATGGTCTACAGCGAGTACCTGACCGGCGCCGTCTATCTGGACGCGCGTGCCGAGGTGGCCACCCATCTCGAGGTCATGGACCGCATGGCGGCGCAGGCCGCCACAGCGCATCGCACGAACGAGATCCTCCTGGATCTCCGCAAGGAGCTGTGAATGAATCGCATCAAGTCCCGGGTTCACAACGGGCGGATCTACAACGGCATGCCCGCACGGGAGTTGGGCAGCGAAGGCTGGCACAAGCCCTGGAGCGGGGGCAACGGCGGCAACTGCCTGGAGGCGATGAAGCTCGCCGACGGCCGTATCGCGGTCCGTCAGTCGGCGGATCCGGACGGCCCCGCCCTCATCTACACCCCCGGCGAGATGACCGCGTTCATTCAGGGCGCCAAGGCGGGAGAGGCGGACTTCCTGCTGTCTTGAGGCTCTTGTTCACCAACTCCGTTGTCAGTTGCCCCTTATTCGTTGCCCTTTATGCCGCCTCTGTCGTCCCTGTTCCTTATTGAGGGGTTTCCCTGCCTTGGTGTTCAGTTGATCCCTACAGGTACGACCACATGCGGCGTGGTGCGTCCACGAGGCGGCTGAGCGCGACCACCGGGAACGGCGGCTGCTCCGCATGGTCCCGATTGAGGTTCAGCGCGTAGTAGATCTGCTCGATCGACGGCGGTCCGACCGCGAGGTTGCGGCGGGCCGCCGTCGTCGGCGACTGCTTCTCCACCTGTACGAGATACGCGGCGGCCATCGTCCCCGTACGGCCCACGCCCGCGCCGCAGTGCACGAACACCGGCCCCGGCACCGAGCCGACGACGTCCAGGAAACGTCGCACCTGGTCCGGCGTCGGGGTCTGTCCGTCGCGGATGGGCAGACGTACGACGTCGAGCCCGGCCTTGCGGGGCCCGGCGAGCTGGGAGGAGCTCAGGTCCTCGGCGCGCAGATCGACGACGGTGGCGAAGCCGAGGCGCGCCAACGCCTGGTAGCCCGCGGGGGAGGGGGCGGCGCCGCGCCACAACTCTCCATCGGCGTCCACGGGTTGGAAATGATGGATGCCCTTGACCGCGTGGGTTCCCTCGGGCGGCGGAGTCTGTTCGCCCGTCCAGAGCGACACCCCGAGGATGCCCAGCGCGCCGGTCGCCCAGAGGGCGAAGTAGCCGAGGGCCAGCGCGGCAAGTGTGCGGAGGGCCGTTCTGCGCAGGGGCCGACGGGAGCGGTCCGGGCCTGACCGGCCGGTGGGCAGGGGGAGTTGGGGCGAGGGCGGGGCAATGACAGCCATGGGCGACCGGAGGGCTCGGGGACGAGGGGCGCGCTGGCATCGTAACCCCGGATGCCGGGTCGGGAGTTGGTCGTGAGCCTGATGGTTCGGCTGTCGCCGGACGTGGTCGCAGGGATTGGTTCAGACGTCGGGGTTGGTTGAGACGTCGGGATTGGTTCAATCGTCGTCGGCGTCGCCGATGCCGACCACCGTGAGGTGGGTGCGGTCCAGGCCGGTGTCCTCCAGGCAGCCGCGCAGCCGCATTCGGTCGTGGTCGGTGAGCGCGGGTTGCACGACACCGGCGAAGAGACCGTCGCCCAGTTCGCCGAGCGTGGCGCGGCGCAGCGGCACGGATGTCGAGTCACGGCATCGTTCCCAGAGTTGATGCGCGGCCAGGGACTGCCGCTGTGCCGTCATGTCCGCGCCGCGCATGTCGACACGTACGAGTGCGGAGGTCGCCCGGACGGCAACGCCGCGCACAACGCCTCCAGCGCGGCCCCGTACGCATGCTCCGGAGGCGTCGCATAACCGACGACCAGCCCGTCCGGCCCGTCCAGGCCATCCGGCGCGGAGATGGCTGCCTCCGGGTGCCGGAACTCGGCGAGCCCGTCCAGGGCCAGCCCCTGCCAGTGGGCGGCCCTGACGGCAGCCTGTTCGCTTCCGGGCGGCAGTCGTAGCACCGCGTGGAGCCCGGCCGCGATCCCGGTGACCTCGATGTGCGGCGCGTGCGCGGCCAGCGCGACGACGAGACGGTCCCGTCGCGTCCGGTACCGCTGCCGCATGCGCCGCACGTGACGGTCGTACGACCCGGAGGCGATGAAGTCCGCGAGCGACATCTGATCGAGGACGCTCACCCACGCCTCACGCTCGCCCTTCGCCTCCAGTACGGCATCGACGTACCGCTCCGGGAGCACCATCCAGCCCAGCCGCAGCGCGGGCGACAGGCTCTTGCTGACCGAGCCGATATGGATGACGCGCTCCGGGTCCAGCCCCTGAACGGCGCCCACGGGCTTGCGGTCGTAGCGGAACTCCCCGTCATAGTCGTCCTCCAGAATCACCCCGCCACGCGCGCGTGCCCAGTCGATCACGGCGCCGCGGCGCGCGGGATGCAGAGGCCCGCCGGTCGGGAACTGGTGCGCCGGCGTAAGCAGTACGGCCCGCTCCTTGCCCAACTCCTCGACCTGGGCGCCGTGTTCGTCGAGGGGCAGCGGGAAGGTCCGTACGCCTGCCGCTGCCAGCAACTCGCGATGGAAGGGCAGCCCGTACGCCTCCACGGCCAGCGGGCCCTGGAGTACGCCGCCTCCGAAGAGGAGCCGCAGCGCGTGGGCGAAACCGGAGCAGATCACGATCCGGCCCGGCTCGGTGCGTACGCCACGCGCGCGTGCCAGGTACCCCGTGAGCGCCTCCCGTAGTTCGCGGCGGCCGGCTGGATCTCCCGGCCCGAACGCCTCGTTGGGCGCCTGCTGCAAGGCTTGCCGGTACGAGGTGAGCCAGGCCGTGCGCGGGAACGCCGATACGTCCGGGGTGCCCTGCCGCAGGTCGTGTCGTGGTCCACGCGCGCGTGGGGGTGCCTTTTTGGGTACGCGCGCGGCGTGTTGCAGAGGTTCGGCGCGCTCGGCAACCCGGGTGCCCGAGCCCTGGCGCGCGGTCAGCCAGCCCTCGGCGACGAGTTCGGCGTACGCGTCGGCGACGGTGTTGCGGGCGATGCCGAGATCGGCGGCCAGCGAGCGGTACGGGGGGAGGCGGGCGCCCGGGGCGAGACGGCCGCTGCGTACGGCCTCGCGCAGGGCGCGGATGAGGGCGGCCCGACGGCCGCCCTGGCCCGACAGTTCGAGTTCCAGATGCAGGTCGGCACCGATGCGTTCCGCAGAATTGACCCACGATTCCACCATGAAAATGAACCCTACAGAGGGTCTTTCCGGGCCGTAGTTTCGTGGTCATGACGACGAACGCGACGAACGCGACGAACACGATGGACATGACCAAGGTGGCGAACGGGGCCGCGGTGGCCGAAAACGTTCGCCTCAACTTCGCGAAGTCGGCCCGGAAGGCTTTCCGGGCCCTCATCGGCTTCGACGCCGCCGCCCGCGAGGGGCTCGACCCCGCCCTCGTCGAGCTGATCCAGATCCGCGCCTCGCACCTCAACCACTGCGCGTACTGCCTCCACATGCACACCAACGACGCGCGCAAGGCGGGCGAGAGCGAGGACCGGCTGCACATGGTCGCGGTGTGGCGCGAGGCCCGCCACTTCTTCACGGAGCGGGAACAGGCGGCGCTCGCCCTGACAGAGGCGGTGACGCTGGTGGCCGACCGCGGTGTCCCGGACGACGTCTACGCGCGGGCCGCCGACCAGTTCGACGAGCAGGAACTGGCCCAGGTCCTGGCGCTGATCTTCGCGATCAACACCTGGAACCGGATCGCGCTGTCGACGGGGAAGGTGGCGGGCACGGACGAACGCTGACGCTCCTGTCCCTGGTGTCTCACACCCTCATCGGCCGGTCGTACGGCCCAATCGGCGCCGGAAGCCGCGAACTCCCCGTCAGTTGGCGGTCGACCGCCGCCGCCACCGCCCGGCCCTCGGCGATGGCCCACACGATCAGGGACTGGCCGCGCGCGGCGTCCCCGGCGGCGTACACACCGGGGACGTTGGTCGCGAAGTCGGCGTCACGGGCGATCGTGCCACGGGGGTCGAGGCCGAGGCCGAGCTGGTCGACGAGACCGTCGGAGCGGTCGGGGCCGGAGAATCCGAGGGCGAGCAGGACGAGGTCGGCGGCGAGTCGGCGTCCGGTGCCGGGGACGGGCCGGCGCTCGGCGTCGACCTCGACCAGGTGCAGCGCGCGTACATGCCCATTCGCATCGCCGGTGAAGCGGAGCGTGGACGCCGCGAAGAGCCGTGCGTCGGCGTCCGCCGAGGGCGCCGTCCGCAGCTCGCGGGCCTCCTCGTGCGCGGCCGACAGCCGGTAGATCTTCGGGTACGTCGGCCATGGCTCGGCGTCCTCGTCGCGTTCCGTGCCCGGCAGCGCGTAGATGTCGAGCTGGGTCACGGACGCCGCGCCCTCGCGTATCGCCGTGCCCAGACAGTCGGCACCGGTGTCGCCGCCTCCGACGATCACGACATGCTTGCCGGCCGTGGACAGCGGGGAGGCCTCCATATCCCCCTCGCACACCCGGTTGGCCAACGGCAGATACTCCATCGCCTGGTGTATCCCGTCCAACTCACGCCCTGGCACGGGCAGTTCACGCCAGGCCGTGGCACCCACGGCGAGCACGACGGCGTCGTAACGGGCCCGTAGCCCGGCGGCATCGATGTCCCGGCCGACGGCCGTCGACGTACGGAACTTGGTTCCCTCCGCCCGCATCTGCTCGAGCCGCCGCTCCAGATGCCGCTTCTCCATCTTGAACTCGGGTATCCCGTACCGCATCAGCCCGCCGAGCCGGTCGTCCCGCTCGTACACGGCGACCGTGTGCCCGGCCCGCGTCAACTGCTGCGCCGCGGCAAGGCCCGTAGGTCCCGAGCCGATCACCGCGACCGTACGCCCGGAGAGCCGGTCCGGCGGTCGCGGCGGCGCGAAGCCCTCCTCCCAGGCCCGGTCGGCGATCGCGACCTCGACGTTCTTGATGGTGACCGCGGGCTGGTTGATCGCCAGCACGCAGCCCGCCTCGCAGGGCGCGGGGCACAACCGCCCGGTGAACTCGGGGAAGTTGTTCGTGGCGTGCAGTCGGTCGCTCGCCGCGCGCCAGTCGTCGCGCGAGACCAGGTCGTTCCAGTCGGGGATCAGATTGCCGAGCGGACAGGCCTCGTGGCAGAAGGGGATGCCGCAGTCCATACAGCGGTCCGCCTGCGTGCGGATGATGGGCAGCAGCGCGCCGGGGACGTACACCTCGTCCCAGTCACGGACCCGCTCCTCGACGGGGCGGCGTGGCCAGTCCTCACGGGAGGCGTTGAGGAAACCCTTGGGATCGGCCATGGCCGTCTTCCCTTACCTACGCGAACGGGGCCCGTACGGCATCCGGCCTCCGGGCCGGGGCGGCGGGCCGGGGCGGACGCGTAGGGCCTTGCGGCAGACTCTTTCCGCCACGATACGTCGCCCACGGCGCGCACGCCTCAGGGTGCGCGCCGGCGCATGCGCCTCCGCCTCAGGCGAGAGCCAGGACGTACGAGATCGCCGCAGCGGCGGACGCGGCCGTGCGGACGTGGTTCCACATCGTCCACTCGCTCACGTACGAGGACCAGTACGCGGCGGCCTCCCGAGTGCCGGGGTCCATCGTGACCAGCTTCTCGTTGCGCGGGACGTTCGCGACCATCGTGACCCCGAAGCAGCCGAACAAATACAGCGCGCTGCCAAGCAGCAACTCCACCGTGCCCTCGTCGGGCCACAGCACGAACGTGACCACCGCGAGCACCGCGCACAGCACGGCCGACCCGACGAACACGATCATGAAGGCCGGCGCCAACACCGTCACGTTGATCGACTTCATCGCGGCCACGCCCTGCGCCGGTGGCAGCGCGGCAAGTCCCCTCATGATGAAGGTCGAGAACCCGAAGAAGACTCCGGCCACCAGCCCCGTACCGAGCACACCCAGCACCGTCAGTACGAAGTACGGTCCATCGATCATGGCAACTCCCGCATATTCGAAGATCCTGCCCGGCACTCCCTGTCACCACAAGTGAAAGCCCGTACGACCAGGGTCACCATGGCCGAGGGGCTCGGGGACATACGCGAAGCGCTCCGCTGGGGGCGCGGGGCTGTCAATTTGCGGCTCCGCCGCGCTCACGCGCGCGCAGCGTCGCCCTGCCAGGCCCGGACCGTCTCCTCGACCGTGGAGGCGATGCGGCGGCGGGCCTCATGGCGCGGCACGCCGCTCATGAGCAGCTGGTCGTACGGCGTGTCCGCGTGCCGGATCGCCGCACGGACCGCCGAGACCACCGCGTCCTCGGACAGCGCACGCCCAGCCGCGCTACGCCCCACCCGCCCACTCCCGCGCACCGAGGCATGCGCGGCGATCGCGGCAGCCCGATCAGCCGGGCAGCCCGGAAACAACCGCGCGATCTCCGCCGCGAACGCCTCCGTGAACCGCACATCCTCCGCGGCCCGCCGCCGCGCGTCCCGATCCCGGCGCCTCTCCCGCGCCTCCGCGTCCGCCAGGCACCGTTCCTCGGCCCGAGCGAGCGCCTCCTCCTCGACGAGCACTCCCTGCCGCTCGTAGCGACTGCGCCGCCGACTGAACCGTACGACCACCGCCGACAACGCGCTCCCCTCACGCGCCCTCCGCGTCAACGCCGTGTCGCCCCGCGGCAGGAACACTAGATGCCCGAGATCGGCACAGTCGAGACAGTGCGGTTCCCCCTTCTCCATGACCAGCATCTCGAGCGGCCCGCCCCGGCACTCGGCACAGTGCCGATTCCTGATCGGCTGGATGACGAGAAGCTCGCTGTGCTGCGGGGGAGTTGTCTTGGGCGCCATATGCGGTTCCTTCCCTCTTCGGCGCGAGTTCTACGTGGCCCGCTCGTTGCTCTTGGGGCCCCGCCCCCTCCCCACCCCCTGCCACCCCGCCCCTCCCCGACCGCCTTCGCCCGCGCGGCATCATGGCCCTGTGCGACTCGAAGCGATCACTTGGGAACGGCTCGGCGACCTCCTCGCCGAGCGGTTCCTCGACCTGAAGCCGGACGACGGCAGCCCCTGGCCGCGTATCGCCTTCGACGGAGCACCGGCCGCCCACCCCGGCGAGCTCGCCGAACGCGTGGCCGAAGCGCTGCGCCTGCGCGGCCGGTCTGCCCTCGTCGTCGGCACGGAGGGCTTCTTGCGCCCCGCGTCGCTCCGGTTCGAGCACGGTCACCAGGACGTGGAGGCGTACTACGACGGCTGGTTCGACACGGGCGCCCTGTGGCGCGAGGTCTTCGGCCCGCTGGACCCTGGTGGTGACGGCCGCGTCCTGCCCGACCTCTGGGATCCGGTCGCCGACCGCGCCACCCGCAGCCCTTACGTCCAACTCCCGCCAGGCGCCCTGCTGTTGCTGCACGGCCCGCTGCTTCTACGCCACTGGTTCCCGTTCGACTTCACCGTCCATGTACGCCTCTCCCCGGGCGCCCTGCATCGACGCACCCCCGAAAGTGAGCACTGGACGCTTCCCGTGTACGAGCGCTACGAGAGCGAGGTGGCCCCGGGCGACACGGCCGACATCCTTGTGCGCGCAGACGACCCGCGCCGCCCGGCATGGAACGGCTGACCCTGACCTCGGCGAGCGGCTCCGGACCACTTGTGCAAGAACCGCGCCGCTGGAATCCGGGCACTTGCGGGTGCGTATCGCCTCCCGCCCGGCGAGAATGTAGGGCGCCGGGACTAGCGGTGCGTCCCCGCGCCGCGCCGGCCCGCCGGCATCGGGAGGTACTTCATGACCACTGCCGGAGACATCATGCACCGCGGTGCCCAGTGGATCCCCGCCCACGAGACCCTGGACCGCGCTGCCCAGCTGATGCGCGAGCTCAATGTGGGCGCGCTGCCCATCAGCGACGAGAACGAACGGCTCTGCGGTATCCTCACGGACCGCGACATCGTGGTCGGCTGCGTGGCCATGGGGCACGACCCGGCACGCGTCACCGCGGGCGAGATGGCCAAGGGCACACCGCGCTGGATCGACGCGAACGCCGATGTCAGCGAAGTGCTCGGCGAAATGCAGGGGCACCAGATCCGCCGCCTTCCTGTGATCGAGAACAAGCGTCTGGTCGGAATGATCAGCGAGGCCGATCTGGCCGCGCATCTGACGGACGATCAGCTCGCGCACTGGGCCGAGAGCGTCTACGCGAGGACCGCCACGCGCTGACGCCGGGATCCCGCCGCCACCGGGAACGCGCTCTCGTCCGGCCGGCCGTGTCGGACGAGGTGCGTCACGGCTGGTGTCACAGCCAGCCGTTGCGCTTGAAGCCCCGGTACAGGACGAAGCAGGCAGTGGCGATCACACCGAGCGTCATGGGGTAGCCCAATTTCCAGTGCAGCTCCGGCATGTGCTCGAAGTTCATGCCGTAGACACCGCAGACCATCGTCGGCACGGCGATCAGCGCCGCCCATGCCGTGATCTTCCGCATGTCCTCGTTCTGCGCGACGCTGACCTGCGCGAGGTGCGCCTGCAGAATCGAGTTGAGCAGCTCGTCGAACGCGGCTATCTGCTCGGTCGCCCGCAGCAGATGGTCGGAGACGTCCCGGAAGTACGCCTGTATCTCCGGATCGACCACCCGTATCGGCCGGGTGGCGAGATCCATGAGCGGGCGGTTCAGGGGCGCCACCGCCCGCTTCAGCTCGAGGAGTTCACGCTTGAGCTGGTAGATGCGCCCGGGGTCGGCCCGCGCGCCGCTCTCCGCGAACACATCCGTCTCGACCTGGTCGATGTCCGCCTGCACCGAGTCGGTGACGTTCAGATAGTCGTCGACCACATGGTCCGCGATCGCGTGCAGCACCGCGGCCGGTCCCTTGGCGAGCTGCTGGGGATCGGCCTCCAGCTCCTCGCGCAGCGGGCCCAGCGAACCATGCCGGCCGTGCCGCACCGTGATCACGAAGTGGTGGCCGACGAACACCATGATCTCGCCGGTGTTCACCACCTCGCTGGTCGCGGTCAGTTCGGTGTGATCGACGTAGCAGACCGTCTTGAACACCGCGAACAGCGTCTCGCCGTACCGCTCCAGCTTGGGGCGCTGATGGGCGTCCACGGCGTCCTCGGCCGCCAGTGGGTGCAGGTCGAAGAGCTCGGCGATGCCCGCGAACTCCGCTTCCGTCGGCTCGTGCAGCCCGAGCCAGACGAAGCCGTCGCCGGCCTTGCTGACCTGCTCCACCGTCTCGACGAGATCGCGACCGCCGGGCACTCTCGTCCCGTCCTCGTACGCCACGCAGTTCACCACCGCGGAGCCCAGCGGGGACCGGGCGGGGTGACTCAGGTCCACACGGGTACGCCGCCGTGTCAACCGCGCCACCCTGCGAAGGCCGCCGACCCTGCCCAGGCCCGTGACCTTCCGCAGATTCCCTGCCATCGACATCTGGAATCTCCTCGTGTGGATCTCCTCGCGCCGCACTCTGCGCCTTGCCGCGGCCAGTCTGCCAGGCTGCTTCGATGGCGGGGGAAGCCTGTGGGAACGGAACATTCCGCTCCGAGAGTTCTGGCGTACCGCCGACGGAAGCGTCACCCGTCGCGGATAAGCCGAACAATTGGGATGATTGCCGCATGACGCGAACTGACGGGTATCTCCTCGACAACCGGCAGACCGAGGCGGGGCAGCGCTTCGACGCCCTCGCTGCACTCTTCGACCCCACGACGTTCCGCCACATCGAGCAGTTCGGCATCGGATCCGGCTGGCGCTGCTGGGAGGTCGGCGCGGGCGGCACATCCGTGGTGTCCTGGCTGGCCAAGAAGGTCGGCCCCACCGGACGGGTCGTCGCGACCGACATCGACACCTCGTGGGCGGCCTCGGCCACCCGGCCGCCGGTCGAGGTGTACGTGCACGACGTGGGCGTGGACGAGCCGCCGGGCGACGGCTTCGATCTCGTGCACGCCCGGCTCGTACTGTCCCATGTACCGCACAGGGAACGGGCGTTGCGTTCGATGATCAAGGCCCTACGGTCGGGCGGACGGCTCCTGGTCGAGGACGCCGATCCCGCACTGCAACCGCTGCTCTGGCCCGATGAGCGCGGCACCGAGCAGCAACTGGCCAACCGGCTGCGCCACGCCTTCCGCCAACTGCTCGCCGAGCGCGGCGCCGACCTCGCGTACGGCCGTCGGCTCCCGCGGCTGCTCCGCGAGGCCGGACTGCAACATGTGGAGGCCGACGCGTACTTCCCCATCACCTCGCCCGCCTGCGCCGTTCTGGAATCGGCGACGATCCGGCAGATCCGCGCCCGGCTCGTCGCGGCGGGCCTCGTCACGGACCAGGACATCGACCGCCACCTGGCGAACGTGGCGGCGGGCGCCACGGACCTGGCCACGGCACCGCTGATCTCGGCGTGGGGGCGCAAGGCGTAACCCGGGAGCGGGAGTTGGCAGGGGACGGCCGTCACGTGCCCCTCTGAGGCCTCCCGCCCACCCGCTCCACCGCGAGCGCCCCCGCCCGACACCCCTCCGCCGCCGCTTCCCCGGGCCGGCTGCCCGAGAGCAGAGCGGCCAGGAAGGCGCCGGTGAAAGCGTCCCCGGCTCCCGTCGTGTCCACGGGAGCCGCGGGCGTCGCCGGGACGAGATCCCGTACGGTGCCCGACTCGGCCACCAGAGCCCCGGCGCCGCCCTGCTTGACCACCACCAGCGAGGCGTGGCGGCTCAACTTGGCCGCCGCGTCCGCCGGATCGGGCAGCCCGGTGAGCAGGCAGGCCTCGTCCCGGCTCGGCAGCAGTACGTCGATCCCCTCGGCAAGCGCGAGGAAACGATCCACGCCCAGCTCCGTGAGGAACCCCGCCGACGCGGGATCCACACTCACCGGCACACCACGCGCGCGTGCCGACTCCACAGCCACCGCCACCAGCGCCCGGCACGACTCGGAGAAGAACAGGTAACCCGACAGGTGCAGCCACGCGACGCCGTCGAGCAGCGACGGCGACCAGTCGTCGGGGTCGAGCCGCAGGGAGGCGCCGCTGCCCGTGAGGAACGTACGCTCCGCCGAAGCGCCTGTGTCCACCAGGCAGATCACCGTGCCTGTCGGCGCCGCGGGATCTACGACCAGGTGAGGACGCACCCCTGAAGCGGTCAGTTCCCGTTCGTGCCACGCGGCGGAGTCGGCGCCCACCCGGCCGAGGAGCCGCACCTGAGCACAGCCCCAATGGGCCGCCCAGCATGCGACGTTGGCGCCCGCGCCGCCGGGCACGGTCCGGATGGCGGCGGCTGTATCGGTGCCGGAGGCGAGCGGTCCGCGGTACTGGGCGACGACGTCCGTGACGACGTCGCCGACGACAAGAAGAGCGCCGTCACGACGAAACGGGCTCGTCGCGTCCCGGCTCGGCTCCCTCATGCCCTCGCCGGCCCCGATCACGGGTTCGCCCGCCCCGGTCACGCCCCGGCCCAGGCCGCCGCGATCCGCCCCGCGAGCCGTACGTTGCCGCGTACGGCCGCCAGATTGGCGCTCAGCGACGCCCCGTCCGTGTGCCGGACCAGATAGTCGAGCAGAAACGGCGTGACCGCCTGGCCGGTCACGCCCTCCGCCTCGCACGCGTGCAGCGCGTCGGCCAGCACGCGTGCGTGGAGCTCGGGATCGAGCTGCTCCGCCTCGGGCACCGGATTCGCGACGATCAGGGCCGACTCGGGCCCGTCGAGCGCGTCCTGTGCGCGCATGACAGCCGCGATCTCGTCGGGTGACTGAAGCGTCCAGTCCACCGGATGCCCCGAGTCGGACAGATAGAAGCCGGGAAAGCGCACCGTCGCGTACCCGGCGACCGCGACGCCCAGGGTCTCCAGGCGCTGCAGGGTCGCCGGCACGTCCAGGATGGACTTCACGCCCGCGCACACCACCGTGATCCGGGTACGTGCCAGAAGCCCCAGGTCGGCGGACTCGTCCTGGGTGACCGTCCACTCCCGGTGCACGCCACCGAGGCCGCCCGTCGCGAACACCCGGACGCCCGCACGTGCGGCCAGCAGCGCCGTCGCGGACACCGTGGTCGCCCCGCTCGCTCCTGTGGCGACGGCGAGCGGCAGATCGCGATGGCCGAGCTTGCGGATGCCGTCCTCGTTCGCGACCCGCTCCAACTGCTCCTTGTCGAGGCCCACATGGGGCTGCCCGTCCAGGACGGCGATCGTCGCGGGAACGGCCCCCTCCTGGCGTACGGCCTCCTCCAGCTCCAGCGCCACCTGGAGATTGCGTGGGCGCGGCAGCCCATGGGCGATGATCGTGGACTCCAGGGCCACCACCGGCCGGTGCGCGGCGAGCGCCTCCCGTACCTCTTCGGACACCACCAGCACGCGCGCGCCTCCTGTCTGTCGGCTCTCCCCATCATTCCTGGCGGGCGGCACGTGTGGCCAAACCCTTGCGGTGGCCCGGAAGGGGGCAGCAGCCTGGGGGCATGACGGACAACTCGATACGTCTCGACCACGTCGTCCTCTGGGTGCGCGACCCCGTCGCCTCGGCCGACTTCTACGAGAAGACGCTCGGCATGGAGCCCCTCAGGGTCACCGAATTCGCCGCGGGGACGGCATCGTTCCCTTCCGTACGCCTCAATGAAGAGACCATCTTCGACCTCGCGCCCCTGCCGCTGGCCGCGCGCATGGACGCCGTCCCCGGGGCGGCAGAAAGCGCCGGCCACCCGGTCAACCACGTATGCCTGTCCCTCCCCGGTGAGGACTTCGACGCGCTCCGCACTCGTCTCGAGGAGCGGTCCGTCCCCGTCTCGGACTTCTCGTACGACGCGTTCGGCGCCCGCGGAATGGCCAAGCGCAGCTTCTACTTCCGGGACCCGGACGGAAACGTCTTCGAGGCACGGCACTACGAGTAGCTCTCAGGTATCTCAGGTAGGGGAAAGGGGTGTCCGCGCGCGCGTGGACACCCCTCAGCCGTCGGTGTCGCGAGGTGTTCGAGGTGCTTCGGATATCGCCGTGTCCACCTTGCGCCTGCCCCGGGTGAACAGTGCCAGCGCGCCGAGTGGCAGCAGCAGGCAGGCGGCGATGAGGTTGAGCCAGCCGTAGCCCGCCTGCGCGACGATCAGGCCCGCTGCCGCGCCGCCGATGCCCGCCGAGGTGTTCATGGTCAGGTCTGACAGCCCTTGCGCGGCGGCGCGCGTGGGCTGGGGCACAGAGTCCGTGAGCAGCGCGGAGCCCGAGACGAGGCCGGCCGACCAGCCGAGGCCCAGCAGGAAGAGCCCGGCGGCGCTCTGCCAGTGGCTGCCGCCCGCGGTGCCCGCGAGCAGTGCCGCGCAGGCCAGCAGCCCCACGGCGAGGCCTATCACCGAGAGGCGCCCGAGCCGGTCCGACAGCCGCCCCATGATCGGCGAGAAGGCGTACATGCCCGCGATATGGCCGCTGATGACCAGCCCGATCAGATCGATGCTCGCGCCGTGGTGATCGAGGTCGACCGGTGTCATCGACATGACCGAGACCATCGCCGTGTGCGAGACGGCCACCGTCACCAGGGCGAGACGGGCGCGCGCCGAGGCCCGCACCGCGGCCAGCCCGGCCCGTATGGAGCGCGCCTCGGCGGACTGCTCCTCGACCGGTGCAAGCGCGCGGGCAGTGAGCAACGGGTCGGGCCGCAGCAGCACGGCGACCAGGAGCGCCGAGAGGAGGAAGACCCCGGCCGCCCACAGGAAGGGGCCCGCCTCCTCCGGTATGCCGAGCCCGGAGACGCTGCGCCCCGCGGGCGCGGCGATGTTGGGACCGAGGACCGCACCGATCGTGGTCGCCCACACGACGTTCGAGATCGCCCGGGCCCGTCGCTGGGGCTCGGCGAGGTCGGCGGCTGCGAAGCGTGCCTGCAGATTCGCCGACGAGGCCGCGCCGAAAGCCGCCATGCCGAGCAACAGCAGCGGAAAGTTGCCGACGGCCGCGGCGATCACGACGAGGCCCGCGCCCAGGGCACCGATGAGATAGGCCAGGACGAGTCCCGGGCGGCGACCGCGCGCGGTCATCAGCGCCGCCAGCGGCACCGAGAGCACCGCCGTCCCCGTGACCGTCGCGGTGGGCGCGAGTCCCGCCAGCGACTCCGTGCCGCTGATGTCCTCGGCCAGTACGACGGCGAGCGCGATACCGATGGCGACGCCCAGTCCGCCCAGGATCTGACTGGCGATGAGCACAGCGGATGTACGGCGCCGCAGAGCCGACAGCCCGTCCGCGTCAACGGGCACGGCGATCTGCCGCTCGACGGCGCTCATGGCGAACCCGCCGCGTCGGATGTGTGCGCACGCGCGAAGGATGTGGTCATCGGCGCAGTCTCCCCCCTCTCCCGAACTCGGGACACCCTCAGAACAACGGCTCCGGCAGCACCCCTTCCAGCGCAAGCAGCTTCCGCTTCGTCTCCAGGCCACCCCCGAAGCCGCCGATGCCGCCGTCGCTCTCGACGACCCGGTGACACGGCACGAGAATCGGCAGCGGATTGGCGCCCATGGCCATGCCCACGGCCTGCGCCGCGCCCGGCTGACCCACCCGGCCGGCCAGGTCGCCGTACCCCACGACCGTCCCGTACGGAACGCCGGACGCCAGCTCGTGCAGCACCTGGCGGTTGAAGCCGGAGATCAGAGACCAGTCCAGCGGCAGCTCGAAGTCGTGCCGGTCGCCCGCGAAGTACGCCTGAACCTGGCGTATCGCCTCGGCCAGCAGTGGGGAGTCGGGTGCCTCGACAGGCTCGGCGCCAAGCCGGGACTGCAGCCGGTCGAGCGCTTTGCCGCGCACCGTGTCCGTGGCGTGGAAGACGACGTTGACCAAACCTTCGCCGGTCGCGGCCAGCAGCAGCGGACCGATGTCGCTGCCGACGACGGCCCACACCACCCGCTGCTCGTTCTGCCCATGGCTGTTCATGCGCCCCACCGTACGGCGCACCACTGACAACGCCGGTGGCGCGGACG